>JBBIPJ010000138.1:0-2023 GCA_037442905.1 archaeon | reverse complement strand
AGTTATGAGTTCTAAACTCAAAACCCATAACCCAAAACTCAAAACCTGGACAAACCTCACAAATTTCACAGGAAAAAAATGACAACTCAAATTCCGTTTCTTGCATTGGCTCTTGGAGTTTTTTTGATAGTTTCAGTTCTTTTTTTAACAAGGAGTAAATTTGCAGCAATAATTTTTTCAGTTGTTGACTTGATTGCAGGATTAACTTTAATCGGGAGCAAAACAATTTCAGCATATATTTTTGTTTATCAAATTCCTGAGATTGTTGTTCTCTATATTGGAGCGGCAATGACATTGAAAGGGGTTTATTATTTACTATTAAGTTTGAGGTAGTGCGATGGTGCGTCATGCGCGTTTTTGAAGTCTTGTGGGGATGCGACTTTGTTATCGCACCTTCGCACTTCCGCAAGCGAGCGCTAGCGAGCGATCCGCACCACCCAATTCATACAAAAACATTTATATACCCCTTATCACCACTTTAGAGTAGTGACAAGGTAGGGAGGTAGGTTGAAAATGCCACACACATTATTGGCACAGATCACAGCACTTGTTGGACATGGAATTCCACTGTTCTTATTGACATTTGGAATCATGTACCTTGTACTTGGGTTTGTGATTAAGCCAATGGGATATGGAGCACTTGTTCTCCCAATTGCAGTTCTGGCAATTGCAGCTTCACTCGCATGGTTTGTTGTGGGCGGAGCGGCATTTGGAAGATTTTTGTTCTTCACACCAGATGTACTTGCAGTTGTTGGAGTTGGAATAGTGCTTTTAGTATTGGGTAGAGTCTTCGCGGGTTAGGGCAAGCGAAACTTTTTAAACTTCTTAGAACAAGGAGAATAACATGCCTATATTCCTTGACCCGCAGGGTATTTTGCTATTTGACATACCGCTGTTTCTATTCCTTTTTGGATTGATATTTCTGATAGTGCGATTTTTATTCAAGCAATACGATCCAATAATGGGAACAGGAATTGCAGCCTTTGCAGGAGGCGCTGCTTTTATTATTGTAAGAAGCCAGTTTGAAATTCAGAGATGGCTCTGGTTTAATACAAAGGTAGTATGGGCGCTTTTTATAATAGTTATTATTTTAATGGTAATTTATTGGATGTTAAAATTCTAGTAAGATGTTTGGGCTAGCAGCTATTAGCTTGCAGCTTACAGGCAAATTATAAACTCGTTCGAGTATCTTAGAGTTAAAAAAATTTTATATACTCGGAAAACTGCAAATTTTTTATACAGGACTTTAACAATCTTAAGGTATATGATGAAGCAAAGAAATTTGGTATAGAAATTTATAGACTTACCAGAGGTTATCCAAAAAATGAATTTTTTGGGATAGTACAGCAGATGCGCCGCGCAGCACTTTCGATTGGCGCAAATATTGCAGAAGGTACTGGAAGGATGAGTGATTCTGATTTTCGCAGATTTTTATACAATGCAATGGGCTCATTAAAAGAAATAGAATATTATCTAGACATATCGAAAGAACTCAATTATTTGGATGAAGTAGAATACAAAAATAAAAGAGAAAAAATAAGGGAAATTGCAAAAATGCTCAATGGTCTCATTCAAGCACTAAACAATTGAGTTGCGCTGCGAGCTGCTGGCTGCAAGCTGCCAGCCTAAGTTTATTTTTTCAAATCCCTAACTTCTTTTATCAGTGCAGGCAGGGCGCTGCTCATTATCTGATGGATTGAATTGACTGTTGTTTTAATCTCATTCAAATCTTCCTGTGTTTTTGTGGGGAGCTCAGAAATTTTATCCTCTAATTCAGAATATTTTTCATCCAATTTTTCAAAAGTATCGTGCATTTTTTCAATCTCCTCATCCAATTTTCTTAATTCCTCGAGCTCTTCATTTAGGTTTTTTATTTTTTCCTCAAAATCTTTTCTAACTTCATCTGCAACTTCGCGCGCTATTTTTTCAACATCTTCCCTTGAAAACATTTCAGCTCCAGGAGGGGCTTCTCCAGGAGGAGGTAAAAATTCTGGATATCCTTCAGGAGGGGCTTCTGCACCTT
>JBBIPJ010000137.1:1801-2041 GCA_037442905.1 archaeon | reverse complement strand
AAAAATTAAAAAAAATTAATGCAATTGTTATAGGAGGTTGAAATGCATGCCAAGATTAACCACAAGAAGAAGTCATTTAAGAAAGACAAAAAGAGGCACAACTGTTGTTAGGCAGCACGTGATGCTTACCAAACCTGAGGTAATAAAAGCCCACAAGCTTGCGCGCAGAATTGCCAGACAGCAGAGATTGCACCCAGAAAGAAAAAGGGTTAATCCCTATGCAGTAGCTACTGCTCAAAT
>JBBIPJ010000137.1:0-1748 GCA_037442905.1 archaeon | reverse complement strand
TCTCCGCGCGAATTACCCTTTCCCTCTACTTTGCTGATGAAATGGTAAATCTATACTTACCGCTTGTGAAAAGGGAAAAAAGCGTGGTGAAGCACTGTGTTTTGAATAACTGCGTTTATCCAAGAATAAGTGGAACATCTTTCTGCATCTGGCACATTCAGGGCATCCAAACCCCAGAGGAAGCAAAAAGGAATAAACAGAAAAGCAACAACAACAGTACCTAAAAGTATATATATTAGTTAGAACTTATATATGGGTTATGGTAAATGAAAAATCTACAACAATAGTGGTAAGTGACGAAACTAAGAAAAGATTGGGAGAATGCGGAACAACGAATGAAACCTATGAGGACGTGATAATCCGCCTTATAGATTTGCACAACAAACAAAAGCAAAAAAAGGTATAAAATATGGGCGAATATCGTGCCTTGGGCTTCTCTAGACCATCTTCCACTTTTGTAAGGCACGGTTCGCCCTTTTCAAATCTAATGAATGTGTTATTATTACAAGAGGCAACAATAAATGACACAATAAATGAAACAATTAATATTAGCTATCCTTATGTCCAGCCTTACCAGCCCAACAAACTGGTATCAACAATTTCATCCATTGCAGGAAAAACAGAATCGTTTCTTGGCAGCGTTGGGAACACAATATCACCGCAATATCCCATACTCGCAGTATTGCTCATATTGCTCATAATTTACATATTCGTCTTTAAAAACAGGTAGATTGCTGTATGACAACAGAACAGGAAATTACAGAATTTTATAGAAAAAATTCTCCTATTTTACCAACTTACCCTTCAAGACGACATTATAGATTAAAATTACAAAATGGGCAATTTTTAAAAATTCCTAAATTAATAAATAACCCCAAATTATTGCAAGCATTCTTTTTGCATTTTAAACCTTTAGCGGTTTATCATACAGTTTCAACATGGTTAGCCCCAAATTTAATAGGAGCAAAAAATAAAACATATATTCATCATTCCAAATGGCTTTCAAACAGTTTCCTATTTTCAGATCTTGTTTTAGATTTTGATAAAGAGGATGCCAGCATATCAAACATCAGCTATAGCATAAAAACACTTCAAACTTTATTTCCAACAAAAAAAATGAAATTAATACAAACAGGTGAAGGCTACCATCTTCATGTTTTAGAATGGAATCGGGAAGTACTTGCAAAATATCCATCTCCGTTTGACAGAGAAACGAAAGACCTTTCATTAAGAAGAAAAATACTTTCTTCCTTAAAAAAACTAAATTTTAAATTTGATTACAACACTTTATTAGATACCAGACGACTAGTTCGTGTAGAAAACACTTTGCACGAAAACGGAAACATTATCAAACAGGTTCCACTCACAGAATTCGCCGAAAGCGGAGTTGAGAGTATTGAACTAGCGCAGTACAATGAAACATCTCGCCGCATATGGGAGACCTCCTCTAAAGCAGTATAATGCGGGTAATCTGCCAACTTTCTGTGAGGGAGTATCTCCCCCCGCAATCTACAAATGGCAAAGGAAAGTCCAGACTGGGAAAGAATATGGGATGATTACATTCAATCAGACTGGGAAGGCTCAAGCGCAGAAGATCGCGCCAAGGACAAAGCCTCAGATATTCTTATTCCGCGCCCAGATAGGGAAAACCAAGTTCAAAAAGAAATCATCGATTTCGTAGAAGATTTAACAAGGGATAATCCAAAAAATAAAGGATTGAAATGGGCTGCAGTAAATGACAGGCTCGA
>JBBIPJ010000136.1:247-2050 GCA_037442905.1 archaeon | reverse complement strand
AATAAATGGTTATGGGTTATGAGTAATGAGTTATGAGTTCTAAACTCAAAACCCATAACCCAAAACTCAAAACCTGGACAAACTTCACAAATTTCACAGTTCATGTTCTTTGGGAGGTGGCCGGCGTTCATTTTTCGCCGGCGTTTTCCCTTTTTAAACCCATCCTTTTCTCTTGAAATACAAATAAGAAATCAATCCGCTCAGCGCAAGAACCCCCCAAATTATATAGTAAAAACCAGAAATCTGTGCCTCTGGAAATGACAAATTCATTCCATATATTCCAACTATAACAGTCATCGGAAGCAGTATTGTTGCGATAACAGTAAGAACTTTTGTTGCATCCTGTATTCTGTTGTTAGTTACTGAAACATAAGTTTCAGCAGTATTTCCCAAAACTTCGCGCGCTATTTCCTCCTCATCTGTAATTTGCAAAAGATGGTTGTACAAATCCTTGAAATACATTACATTTTTGTCTTTTATTCCAGGCACACCTTCGTGCAAAAATAATAAAACTTCCCGCTCAGCTGCCAAAATTTTATGGAGTTCAAACACAATCTGCCTCAGGGCAAAAATTTCTTCAAGTACTTTTTGGCCAACCTCATCAAAAACAACTCTCTGTAGCCTTTCTATTTTTGTGTCAATTTTCTCAAGTATAGGAAAGAAACTCTCAATTAAATCCTCTAACATTAAATAGAGCAGATAATCGCTGTCTGTAACATGCCTTACCTCAAAATCTTTTTTATCTACTTTTTTCTTTAATTCAGACAATTCACTAAGCCCTGTGTGTATTGTTATCAGATATTTTTCTGCAAAAATAAATGTCACATGCTGCGCTGTAATTTCTTTATTAAACTTTACCTTTTTAAAATTAAAAGCAACAAATTTCTTGAAATTCTCAAATTTCGGGCGGTGAGGCCTTTTTTCCCTTTTTAGGAGAAAAAGCGGAATATTTAATTTCTTAGATATTTCTTTTAGCTCATTCTCATTTGGATTAACTAAATCAACCCAATTCTCAGAGCGAGAATTTATCTTTTTAGCTCTTACAAAACCCACTCCGCGTTTATACGAGTAAATATCCATCTCCCTCAAAAAATATATAATTCACTTGGTTATAAAGCTAATCGCTGGTTTTCAATTCGCATAGGATTGTAGCCAGCCCACTCTTAGATCTTAATGCCCTGTTTTATAAATCGGCATTAAGCTCTTCAAATCTCCTGCGAATGTTAAGTGGGAGGTCGATTTGAAGATGGCAATCCAGTATCTATCTAAGGAATATGAGGACGAGAGTATATTCGAGGTACTGGACAGTTTAATTGTAAAATGGTTTAAGCAAAAATTCAAAACTTTCGCACCGCCGCAAAAATATTCTGTTATCTCAATTAATAAAAAAGAAAATACACTAATCTCTGCCCCAACTGGAAGTGGGAAAACTCTTTCTGCATTTTTGTCAATAATAAGCGAGCTCGTAAAACTCTCAAAACAAGGAAAATTGGAGGATAAAGTTTATTGTGTTTACATTTCCCCTCTGAGAGCACTTTCTAGAGATATAGAAGTTAATCTAAAAAACCCACTTGCAGAGATTGAAAAACTTGCAGGAAAAGATTTAGGAATTAGAGTTGCGGTAAGAACAGGCGATACAAAAGCAAGCGAAAAGCAAAAAATGCTTGCAAAACCGCCACATATTTTAATTACAACTCCCGAGTCTTTGGGAATAATTTTATGCGCGCCCAAATTTAGAAAATTACTAACAGGCATTCAATGGGTTATTGTTGATGAGGTGCATGCATTAGCTCCAAATAAAAG
>JBBIPJ010000136.1:0-235 GCA_037442905.1 archaeon | reverse complement strand
AGTTCACTTATCTGTTTCTCTTGAAAGATTGCAAAATTTAACAGGGCAATTTACAAGAATAGGATTGAGTGCAACTGTTGCCCCTTTGGAAGAAGTTGCAAAATTTTTAGTAGGGTTTGAAAATTCTCAGCCCCAGGATTGCAAAATTGTTGATGTGCAGTTTATTAAAAAAATTGATTTGAAAGTTTTGTGCCCTGTCCCAAATATAATGTCCGCGACACAGCAGGAATTACAC
>JBBIPJ010000135.1:605-2062 GCA_037442905.1 archaeon | reverse complement strand
TTTCTTCTTTAAATTCAGGAATATACAAAAATGTCCTTGTTCTTGATGACATTATAAGCACAGGCGGAACAATGCTTGGCGCAATTGAAAAAGTCCGAAAAGAAGGAGCTTTGAAGGTTTTTGCAGGGGCTACGCATGGCTTGTTTGCCGGGGATTCTTTGCAAAAGCTGAAGAGTGTTGTGGATTATTTAATTACTACGGATTCTGTTCAGAGTGAGAGAAGTGAAGTTAGTTTGAGTAAATTAGTAAAGAAATTAACATGAATCCAGAAAGCTCAAAACAAATTGTCGGAAGCCGTGCAGTTGATTTAATAAAAAGCAACTCTGTTGTAGGGCTTGGAACAGGCTCAACTGTTTTCTACACTATAAAAGAGCTTGCAAAGCGAATTAAGGAAAAAAAGCTGAAAAACATAAAAGCAGTATGCACTTCTCTTGATACTGAAAAAAAGGCAAAAAGGCTTGGAATAAAAATTCTTGAGCTGAATTCTGTTGAAAAAATCAATATTGCAATTGACGGAGCAGATGAAATTGACTCAAACTTAAACTTAATCAAAGGCGGCGGTGGTGCTTTGACAAGGGAAAAAATTATTGATTATGCTGCAGAAAAGTTTGTTGTGATTGCATCCCATGAGAAAAAAGTTGAGATTCTTGGAAAATTCCCATTGCCTGTTGAAGTGCTTAAATTCGGCTGGAAGCAAACTGCGCGTTCTTTGGAAAAACTTGGAGCAAAAGTTAAACTGCGGGTTGCCGCAAGCCGCAAACCGCATGCCGCAAACCCATTCATCACAGACAACAACAATTATATAATTGACGCAAAATTCAAATACATTTTAAACCCCTGGGAGCTGGAGAAAATCATAAATAACATTCCAGGAGTTGTCCAGAACGGAATTTTCAGAAGCGACAAAGTTTCAGAAGTTTGGCTCGGAACTGAAAATGATATTGAAATTTTAAAAGGGAAAAAATAATCATTCTTTTTTACTCTTCTTTTTACCCCAATCTGCCTTGCTCTTGCATTTGGGATCAATGCACATCTCAAACCTTCGCTTTCCTTTTCTCCTTATTTCAACAACAGGCAGGTTATCAAAAGGGCAGGGCTTTGCGGTTTTCACAACCAGAGTTGCCTGAGGCAGAGGATAGGAGCAGTTGCATTTTGGGTATCCTGAACATCCGACAAACTGCTTGTGCGAAGCCCTTGAAACTCTTATAATTAACTCCTTTCCGCATCTTGGGCAAATTCCTATTGTATGCTGCTCTTTTGCAGTTTCCCTGTACTCTTCAAAAAGTTTTTTTCCAATTTCAGCAGAATGCTCTTTAAAGTGAGCCATGATTTTTGCAAGTGTTTTCTCTGCTTTTTCAATTACAACTTCTTTTTTGAATTTTCCGCTCTGGATTTCCTCCATGTCTTTTTCAAACTCTCTTGTGAGCTTTTCAGATGTAAGCTCAGGTACATTTTCA
>JBBIPJ010000135.1:0-580 GCA_037442905.1 archaeon | reverse complement strand
ACAATCATGCTTCCAAAGGGCGTTACTGTTATCTGTGTTCCTTCAATGTAATTCCTGTCATAGAGAGTCTGCAGAATTGTTGCCCTTGTTGCTTTTGTTCCAATCCCGAGCTTTTCCATTTCCCTGATGATTGAAGCAGGTGAATATCTTTTTGGCGGCAAAGTTTCTTTCTGCTCAATTGAAATTTTCTTTACTGCAAGTGTCTCATGAAATTCAAGAACAGGGAGCTCAATTTCCTCAAGCTTTACATACGGCTTGTAGAAAATGTGCCAGCCCTCTTCTATAGTGCGCGTGCCTTTTGCAATGAAAAATTCCTTGGAAATTTCAAATCTAATTATCTGCGTTGTTCTTACTGCAGGGTGCCCAAAAGTTGCAAGGAATCTTTTTACAATCAGGTCATAAAGGTGCCCCTCAGGCACTGGCATGTTTTCAGCTTTCTCCCCTGTTGGATATATGCATGGATGCGCCTCATCCTCTTTTGTGCCTTCGTTTGCTTTTAAAATTTTTTCTTTCAAAAGAATTTCAGTTAATTTTGAATATTTAGAATTTTCAGCAAGTTTTTTCAGAAGTTCCCTTGCAT
>JBBIPJ010000134.1:0-2104 GCA_037442905.1 archaeon | reverse complement strand
TACTGGCAGCTCTTTTATTGCACGGAAATCCTCTTAGTCTGGAGGTTATTGCTAAAAAAACACGCTACTCAATAAGCATGATTTCTTTAAGCATTGACTTGCTGGAAGTTATAGGATTGATTAAAAAAATAAAAAAGCCAAATGATAGAAAATTATATCTGGAATTATCAGGAGATTTGGTAGAAGCCTTGAAAACTGCAATAATGCTTAAACTTTCAAAAGGGTTTGCGGATGTGCATACAAATTTTACAAAGTATAAAGCTGAAATTGAAAGAACAAAAGGCAGAGCTGAAAAAGAGCATTTGCTGAAAAGTTTGGAAAGATTGGAAAAAGAGACAAAAAGAATTGAGAAATATGTGAATGAATTGAGTAAGGTTGAAATACCACGATAATGGCAATAGATATTTTGTTTTTAATTTTAAATTCAATTTATTACTATTTGCCAGCTTATTTCGCAAACGGAATGCCAATTATTTTCGGAGGAGGATTTCCTCTGGATTTTTATAAAAATTGGAAAGATGGAAAAAGAATATTTGGGGATGGAAAAACTTTCAGGGGAGCTTTAATCGGAATTACAGTTGGAACTCTGGGAATGGGGGTTTGGCAGGGGAACATAAAACTTGCTTTTTTCATGTCAACTGGGGCAATTTTAGGCGATTTGATAAAAAGTTTTATTAAAAGAAGGCTTGGCTATGATAAGGGGGAGAGATTTTTTCCATGGGACCAGATAGATTTTTTAATTGGCGCAATAATTTTTTCCTCTTTAATTGAGGCGCAGCATATTGATTTTGTAATTACAATTCTTGTAATAACTCCTCTGATACATCTAACAACAAATTATGGCTCTTACTTATTAGGGCTGAAGAAAGTACCACACTAAAAAACTGCCCTGCTTCTCAATTCAAAGAAATAAACTGCTCCGAATAATACTACAATCCCAACTATTGCAAGAATTATTATTAAAAGCAGGGTAAAGTTTTCCTCTGTTTTTTGATTTTCAGCTTTTTTTTCAGGAGATGGTTGCTCACTCTTTACAGACTCTTGCGGTGTGGAAGGAGTTTCATTCTTTTCAACCTCTGAAGCTGCAGAAGAAACGACTTCAAGACTGAGTGTTTTGGTTAATTTTCCAGGAACACTCCAGTCGCAGTCAGAATATTTTCCAAGAAGTGTTAGCGTATATTTGGCAAGAGGTGCAGAACTGCTTGCCTTTACTGGAAATTCAGCTACGGGCTCTTCAGGGATATCAGCCCTGCCCTCAAGCTGCACTCCAGGGAGCACAGTGCTGACTGGAATCTCAATAGCTGGGTTGGAAGAAGTTAGGGTTAAATTTAAATTGCAGATTTTGTTTGAGCCGACTATTGAATTCCAGCCAAATACTTTTATATTTGCCGCATCGCCCTGCTTTATTTCAGATGGTGTGTCCACTGAAACGGCTAACTGCGGGATAAGTCCCCGGGTTGTATCCCTGTTTAGAACTAAAAAACTTTCATTTATAATATCATTTACATTGTATCCATAGTAGGAATAGGAAAGTTTTATTGGAAGATAGGATGTCGAATAAATCACTGTTTCAGGAAATTTCTCACCAGATGGCTTATAGGTGAAGACAAAATCCTTTTCTTCTCCGGCCTTCATAAGTGATGGATTGCTGATGTCTGTTGGCTGGAAATATTTTGGCTGCGCCAGAGTCTCAATATTTATGTTTGAAACATCCTTGTCTCCGGACGCAAGCATTTTAAGCCGGACTGTTAGAGAGCCATTTGTGTATATGTGGAGCGGCTCTGTTGTTACTTCTTTCACAGTAAGAGGTTGTTTTGCAAACACAAGTGCTGATTCAACTGGGTAATTTGATGCGCCTGTGCTGTCTGTATAAACAATAGTTAAATTTTGGAATCCAGAAGTTGGCCAGGCTTGCCTTAGATAAACCCATCTCGCGTCCCCTGGGCCCAGTGATTCAACAGTTTTGCTTGTGTCAACAGGAGTCTTTGTTCCGTCAAGGAGAAAGGTGTATGTGCTTGCATTTCTCAGGGATGAGTCTGTAAAAGTTTTCGGAAAAAACTCATTTCTCATCCAGACTGCAATATTTCCATCCACTTTTTCAACA
>JBBIPJ010000133.1:1474-2111 GCA_037442905.1 archaeon | reverse complement strand
ACGGAAACTCAACAAAAACCACTGGAATTCTTGTTTTTGCCAAAGGAATTTCAGAATGTCCAAAGTGAAGAAGCAAGTCGCAGCCAAGCTCTGCTGCCTGTGCGTCTCTCAAATCACATGCTCCAAAACAGGAATCAGCAAGAACAAAAACTTTTGTTTTTAATCCTAATTCCTCAATTTTTTCAACCAAATTCAAAGCGCGCGGTTTCAAACCCTCGGGTAGCTGGATTGCAACCTTTTTTGCATTTCTGCCCTTTATCTCATTCAAGGCATGCTCAAACATGGCTTTTACTTTGGCAGGAAAGTATAAATAAATTACAAAATTACAGTTAATGATGCTCTCCTCGCTCCTTGCCGCAGACAAAATAATTTATGAATTAGTGCTCAGAATTGGCTCAAATAATCTGCTCCAGGTTTTGCTCCCCGTGTTTTCAATTTTCGGGGAAACCCTTTTGTGGCTCGCAGTTGTTGCAGCACTTTTTTTCAAAAAGCACAAACAGCTTTCCCTGCTTCTGCTCGCAGGGCTTGTGGTTGACCTCGCAATAGTTTATCTTTTAAAAACAGCACTTCCAAGAGCACGCCCTCTTGGGGGTTTGGGCTCTTTTCCAAGCGGGCATGCTTCAAAAGCTTTCCTTGG
>JBBIPJ010000133.1:0-1449 GCA_037442905.1 archaeon | reverse complement strand
ATTCCCAAAATATACATTTATTTTGTATGCACTTGCAATTCTTACTCTGATAAGCAGAATCTACACAGGCGCGCACTATCCGACAGATGCTGCAGTTGGCGCAGCAATTGGATTTGGGGTTGGGAAAATTATGCTGAAATATGAAATAAAGTTTAATTCTATTTTCAAAAAACTAAAAATCAACTAAAACAAAATTTTTCTTTCAATTTCCTCCACAAGTTTTCTTGTTTTAACTGCAACATCAGGATTTATTGAAACTGAGTCAATCCCCTCCCTGATTAAAAACTCGCAGAACTCTGGATAAACACTCGGTGCCTGTCCGCAGATTGAAACTGTTTTTCCATTCTGGTGGGCAACTTTTATAAGATGGGAGATTGCCCTCTTCACAGCTTCGTTTCTTTCATCAAAATAGCCAAGCTCTGCAAGAAGCTTTGAATCCCTGTCTGCGCCCATTATGAGTTGTGTTAAATCATTGCTTCCAATTGAAAACCCATCAACAAGCTTTGCAAACTCATCTGCAAGAATCACATTGCTCGGAACCTCTGCCATCATCCAGAGCTTTAAATGCTCATTTCTTTCCAAGCCCTCTTCTTTCATGAGCTTTTCAACCTCTGTGACATCCTTCAAAGTTCTTACAAAAGGAAGCATTATCCAGAGATTTTCCAATCCGGAGTCGCGGACTTTTTTCACAGCCCTCAATTCCAGGCGGAATGCAGGAGCATACTTTTCAGTTGTATATCTTGAACAGCCCCTCCAGCCAATCATTGGATTCTCCTCCTCCTGCTCAAACTTTTCCCCGCCTTTTAGCTCGCGGTACTCATTTGTTTTGAAATCACTCAATCTTAAAACAACAGGCCTTGGATAAAAATGCTTTGCAACTTTTGAAATCCCCTCTGCAAGTGTATCTATAAACTTCTGCTCCTCATGTTTTTCAATCATTGCCAAAGGATGCTCTCCAATCATGCTTGCAAAAATAAATTCCTCTCTCATTAAGCCGACGCCGTCAACAGGAAGTTTTGAAACTTCCTCTGCCCTTGCAGGAACTCCGAGATTAACATAAATTTTTGTCTTTGTCTCAGAAGGAACCAAAACTATTTCAGGAAGTTTTTGTTCTTCAATTTTTTCATCAATTTTCACAGAGCCTTTATAAACAAAACCTGCTGATGCATCAATCGTAACAAAATCACCGTCTTTCAGAACTTCTGTTGCATTTCCACTTCCAACAATGCACGGGATTCCCAGCTCTCTGCTCACAATTGCTGCATGACAATTATTTACAAGCACTGGCGTCAACAACTTTGTGAAGACAACATAATTATGATTTTCAGCAACTTCAATATTGTAAACATCATCAATTTCCAGATCAGAGAGTTTTTCAACTCTCCACATTCTTAAATCGGATTTGATTATTTTCTCAAGTCCTTTTCTTGTTTCAGGGGAAAGCATTGG
>JBBIPJ010000132.1:1478-2122 GCA_037442905.1 archaeon | reverse complement strand
TCTGCAGCAATTGCAACAATTAATAAAGGCGAGTTATGTTTTGCAAAAGATAGAGGATTTGTAAAAGACGTATTCCCTATCTCAATTCTTTCAGGACTCCTTGGGCAAATTGGCATAGGGCATACGCGATGGGCTACTCATGGCATTCCAAATTTCAATAATGCGCATCCGCACACTTCTTGTGATAGAAAAATTATTGTTGTGCATAATGGAATTATTGAGAATTATCTGGACATTAAAAGCGAGCTCATTAAAAAAGGCCATCAATTTCGTTCGGATACAGATACTGAGGTTTTTGCACATTTAGTTGAGGAAAATCTAAAGGGCAGTGGGCAATCGGCAATGAGCAGTGAGCCTAGGCCCAAAGCCCATAGCCCAAAGCCCATAGCCAGTTTTGAAAAAGCAGTTGTTAATTCTCTAAAAAAAATTCATGGTACCTATGCCTTTGCAATTTTGAATGTTGATGAGCCTGATAAAATCATAGTTGCTCGCAATAAAGCACCGCTCATAATCGGTTTGGGAGATGGAGAGAATTTTGTTGCAAGCGACATTCCTGCATTTTTAACAGAAACAAGGCGCGCGGTAATTCTGGAAAATGGGGAGTATGCAATTATAACAAAAAATTCAGCAATTGCAAAAGAAAT
>JBBIPJ010000132.1:0-1465 GCA_037442905.1 archaeon | reverse complement strand
AGATTAAAAAACAAATCCAGAATATAAAATGGAGTGCAGAGGCTGCTGAAAAATCTGGATATGAGTATTTTGCTCTGAAAGAAATAAATGAGATACCGCGCGCCACAGAAGATACACTTGCAAGCCTTGGAGAAATTGAAAAAATCGCAATGCAAATTAAAAAATTCATGCGAAACCAAAGGTTTCGCTACCCGCAAACAAAGTTTGCGGCTAAAAAAATAATTTTTGTCGCTGCGGGAACTTCTTATCATGCAGCATTAATCGGAAAATATTTGCTTGAAAATTTGTGTAAAATTCAATGCGAAGCTGTTTTAGCCTCTGAATTTTCCTGGAGCCTTGCAAATATTGTTGATAAAAACACTTTAATTATTGCAATTTCACAGAGCGGCGAAACTGCCGATACTTTGTTGGCGGTTGAAGATGCAAAATCAAGAGGGGCAAAAGTTCTTGCAATTTCAAATGTAATTGGAAGCTCAATTACAAGGGAAGCAGATTTCAATATTCATACAAACGCAGGCCCCGAGATTGCAGTAATTGCAACAAAAACTTTTGTCACGCAGTTAATTGTATTGTACGCGCTTGCGTTTTATTTATCGCTGGATGCTAGAAGCTCGACGCTAGACGGCCGAGCAAAAAGTGCGTCAAGCCCCCCACGCCCAGAGTATTATATAAAACTTTTAAAACAAATCCCAAAATTGCAGGAAAATACTATTAGTAATATAAATAATATAATTAAAGCAACTGCAGAAAAAATTAAAACAGCAAAGGATATTTATTTTTTGGGCCGCGGGATTTCCTATCCTTTAATTTTGGAGGGCGCATTAAAGCTTAAAGAAATCTCCTATATTCATGCAGAGGGAATGCCAGCAGGTGAATTAAAGCATGGGACTTTAAGTTTGATTGAAGAAAATGTGCCAGTTGTTTTTTGTCTATCTTCGAACGTAAGTGAGAAGATACGAGGAACCAAAGGTTCCGAAGTAACTCCTGATTCAAGAGAGAAAACACTCAGCAATATGCAGGAGGTAAAAGCGCGCGGCGGATTTATAATTGCAATAACAAATGAGAAAGATAATTCTGTTCAAGCACATGCAAATATTGTAATTAAAGTTCCTGAAGTTGAAAATCCGCTGCTCTACCCGCTTTTGCAAATCTTGCCTTTGCAGCTTTTAGCATATTATACAACAATTGCGCGTGGCTTGAGTCCTGATAAACCAAGGCACTTGGCAAAATCTGTTACAGTTGAATAAACCTTTTTTTAGCAAAAAAAACAAACCGCAAGCTTTATAAACCCCCTTAAATTATGCTGGTTTAATTAAAAATCAAATGGGCATAAAAATTCACACTCCTCTGAATTCCCAAATTAATTTTACAAAAAAGAATCTCCTATTTTTAACAGTTTTACTTGTTAGTGCGATTTTGGCAGTTGCTGTTTTTGCAGGCCACACTAGTTGGGTTATCAGCGGCA
>JBBIPJ010000131.1:0-2125 GCA_037442905.1 archaeon | reverse complement strand
TTCAGTGTTATCATGTATATCTAAATAATCAAAACCACGCCTACAAATCATTCCAAACAGTTCTGCTGTTTTTGGGTATTCCTTCTCAAGTATCTTAAAAAGATCTTCTGCAACAACCTTTTTTTTCATATTTCTATTTCTTGTAAACCTCATATATATATATCGGAAAACTCAACATCCTTTGCTATGAAAGCTCCAAAACTTTTAATGACTCCAGGCCCTACAATTGTGCCAAAGAGAATTTTAAAAGCACTCTCAAAGCCGATAATGCACCACAGAACCCCCGAGTTTCAGGAAATTGTAAGAAACTCATGCGAACGCTTAAAAAAAATTTACAAAACACAGAATGATGTCTTTATTCTTGCAAGTTCTGGCACAGGTGCAATGGAAGCTGCTCTTGCAAATGTCATACAGCCAGGAGACAAGGTTGTTTCAGCAGTCTCTGGAATTTTCTCTGAGCGTTTAAGAGACATTGCCTTAACTTTTGGTGCAGATGTAACAACAATTGATTTTGAATGGGGCACTCCAATTGATGTTGAAAAAGTCAAACAAGCTTTGACTTCTGAAACAAAAGTTTTAACAGCAGTCCATAATGAAACTTCAACAGGAGTAAAAAACAATATTGCAGCTCTTGGCTCTCTGGTGAAAAATACAAACACTTTGTTTGCTGTTGACACAATCTCTTCCCTGGCAGGAGATGACATAAGAACAGACGAATGGAACATTGACTTGAACATAAGCGGCTCGCAAAAATGCTTTATGCTCCCCCCTGGCTTGGCTTTTATTTCAGTTTCTCCAAAAGCATGGAATGCAATTGAAAACAACAAAAATAAAAAAACATTCTACTTCAACCTTTTGAAGTACAGGGAAAAATTTCCGGACAATCCCTGGACTTCTGCAATTTCCCTGATTTATGGGCTTGAGGAATCTCTGAACACAATTGAGCAAGAAGGGCTTGAAAACAGAGTAAAGAGGCATTATGATACTGCAAAGTATTGCAGGAAAAAAGCCAAAAAATTAGGCTTGGAGCTGTTTCCAAAGCCAGAGGAGTCATGCTCAATAACTCTGACTTCAATCAAAAAGCCAGAGGGAATTGATGTTGAAATGCTCCGCAAAAAAATAAACCAGGAGCACAACATAATGGTTGCAGGCGGGCAGGCAAAACTGAAGGGCGAAATTTTCAGAATCGGGCACATGGGAATTGTTGGAAGAAAAGAAGTTTCAAAAACTTTGAAAGTTTTGGAGCAATGCCTTGGAGAAATGGGCTTCAAAAAATGAAAATCCTTGCAACAGACCCAATAGATGAAAATTGTGTGCAAGAGCTTCAAAAGCTCGGCACTCTTAAAACAGAATACAATTTAACAAAAGAACAGCTTTTAAAAGAAATTGCAGATGCAGAAATTTTAATTGTAAGAAGCAAAACACAAGTAAATAAAGAAGTTCTTTCAGCAGGAAAAAAACTCAAAGCAGTAATAAGGGCAGGTGTTGGCACAGACAACATTGATGTTGAAGCTGCAAAGGAAAAAAACATCCAAATTTTAAACACGCCAGAAGCTCCGACAGAATCAGTTGCAGAACTCACAATTGCTTTGATACTTTCTTTGCTCAGAAACATAACTTTTGCAGATTCAAAAACAAAAAACAAAGAATGGTTAAAAGAAAAATTGCTTGGAAAAGAACTGCATGGAAAAACTCTCGGAATTATCGGCTTTGGCCGCATAGGTTCTGTAGTTGCAAAGCTTGCAAAAGCTTTTGGAACTGAAATCCTTGTTTATGACAAGGAGCCAAAAGACAAATATTTAGCAGAAACAAATGCAAAGCAGGTTTCCCTGGAATTTCTGCTCAAAAATTCAGACATAGTGACAATACACTGTGCACTTACTCCTGAAACTGAAAATCTCATAAGCACTGCCCAGTTCAAGCAGATGAAAACGAACTCTTACTTGGTAAACACAGCCCGCGGCGGAGTTGTGAATGAGCTTGCACTTTGCAATGCTTTGAAAGAAGGAAAACTTGCAGGAGCAGCACTTGATGTTTATTGGGAAAAAACCCCTTTTAATTCAAAGTTAATGGAATTAAAAGACAAAGTTATTTTCACCCCGCATATTGGGGCAAACACAGAAGA
>JBBIPJ010000130.1:0-2165 GCA_037442905.1 archaeon | reverse complement strand
AACCATGGATGCACCGCGTTTGGATATTTGTTCAGCAGGAGATGCGCAGGTTGTGCAATGGCAATTGCAGGCAGGCTGCGACCCAAGAGAAACTCCATTGGCAGTTGCTGTTGATTATGATTACACAGCAGATGGATGGGCATCTGTTTTTATTGTGAGCTCAGATGAAGCGCAAAAAACAGGCGGGAAATTTTCTGAAAAAGGACAGAACTTTCCATCAGCAGGACCAATTCAAGTCATAATTGAGCCTTTACAAACAGAGCCAGTTATTTTAAGTCCAACTGCGCGTGCATTTGATGTCAGAGTTAAATTTAAAAATTTGGCAGATGGAGTTGCAGGGCAAGATGGAAGCGGAGAACTGGATTTGGTTGAATTAACAGTTCAGGGACCGTGTATTTTTAGCGGATTGAATACAGGGTTGGACAGAACAGACACAGAGAATCGCACAGTTTTGTGGAGAAAGTCAACAAATACACAAGTTACATTGCGCGCAGGGGAGCAGGAGGCTTTAAAAATTGCAAAATTAGAAGTTCCACAAAGCGAATTTACTAATTTTGTAAAGGATTTCTGCAGGATAAATGCGCATGTTGATTATCATTACAGGACTGTTCAGCATGTTACAAAAAAAGTTGGAATTACAGGGAGCGCCTCGCAGGTTCAAAATTGCTTGTGCGCAGCTGAAGCAGTAGCAAGGGGGTATGATAGTGGAGCTTGTTCCGAGGACGAGAATTTTGATGGGGACAATCTGAGCTTTTTGTGCAAAAACTCAAAAGCAACATGCTTTGGAGTTCCTAAATAAGGTGTCGGCGGAGGAGGTGGCGGGGGAGTAACTACTATAGGAACTTAATTTAATATTCGCCCAGAGATTTTTGCTTTTTCTTTTTTCCTATCCCGGAAATTTGTGCAACTCCGTAAACCCCGTCATATCCTGGAGTAATTTCAATTTTTCCTTCCCGGTTATCAATTATTAATTTTGCAAGCTTTTCCTCAACAATTTTTTTTAATTCATCCTCACTAACTGAAAGCAAAACATTTAATTCATTCCCAAATTTTCCAATTAATAAATCGTAAATCTCAAAAACTTTTTTTGAACTCATACTTTCAACTCCTAAAAATCCAGAAATAATTTCAGCAAGCGGAATTAAAGTGTAAAATGGCTTGTAAGCTTGCGGCTTGTAGCCTTCTGGCCTGTCAGCAAGTTCTTCCACCCTGTGCAACACTCCGATTGTCAATTTGCGGCCGCATTTTGGGCATCTATTATTTTTTTCAATTGATTCCTTTGGGTTTAGAGAAATATTGCAAAATCTATGCCCATCCAAATGATATTTTCCATAATTAGGATCGACTTCTATTGTTCCAAGAAATCCCTCGCCTGTGCGAATTGCCTTTATTAAATTTTTATAATTTAATTCAATATCCAAAATATTGCACTCGCGCCCCATTCTCCAGGGCCAGTAGCTGTGCGAGTCTGAGTTTGAAACCAAAGTAAATCTGTCCAATTTACTTAATCTCCAATTCATTGCAGGGTCAGAGGAAAGTCCTGTTTCCAGAGCAAAAATTTCTCCACTCTCATCTAAAAAACATTCCTCAACAGAATCAAACCCGCTATTGCTCCCAAAGACAGAAAACCACGGAGTCCAGGCATGCGCTGGAATTATTTCAATGTCTTTTGAAATTCCTTTTAATTTTTCAACCAATTCAACGCAGGAAAAAGTAAAAGTCGGGCGCCCATCCTCTTTTAAATTGCCTTTATCCTTTAGCCACTCATTTATTTGCTCAACAATTTCAAAATTCGGCGCAAGCAAAATATTATGAATTTTTCTTATTTTTCCATTCTGTTCATAAATATTTGAAATCTCTGCCTGCAAAACAAAAGGAAATCCGTTTTTGCTTTTGTAAATTCCTTTTTCATCCTCTTTTAGTTCGCGCTTTAATTCTTTAATCCATTCAGGATGCGTGAAATCCCCAGTTCCCAAAAGATTCAATCCTTTTTTTTGCGCCCAGAATTCAATTTTGTCCAGAGTTAAATCTTTGCTGCACGCTCTGCTGAATCTTGAGTGCAAATGCAAATCTGCGAATATTTTCATTTCCTTGAAATTTGTAATTGCTAGATGCTTCACAAAGGGTAGCTTCAATTGGTCAAGTGCTTCACTTGATAAGCAACT
>JBBIPJ010000129.1:0-2184 GCA_037442905.1 archaeon | reverse complement strand
CCTGAGCTGAAGAATTTTTTCCTTGCTTCCCGCAGAAATTATTTCATCAACACTTGCTCCTGCGCCAAGCGCAACATTTGCAAAGTCATAGAAATCCAGGAGCCCTTTTATAATTCCAAACTGCTTTTTTATGCTGCAGTATGTGTCAACATCATGGTATGCATTCTGCTGAAGAAAACCCTCCCTTATCATTCTTGCAACTTCTAAAACAAGGCGGTCTTTTTCAGGCAGGGCGTCGCTTCCAACTAACTGCACAATTTCCTGCAATGAAGCTTCTTTTTGCAGCAAAGCCATGGTTTTTTCAACAACGCTTCCATACTCAGGGCTTACATTCTTTGCAAACCAGGAATCAAGGCTTTTCAAGTAGAGGCTGTAGCTGTTCAGCCAGTTTATGCTCGGGAAATGTCTTCTATTTGCAAGCCTGGCATCAAGAGCCCAGAAAACTTTTGTAACCCTTAAAGTGTTCTGTGTAACCGGCTCTGAAAAATCCCCGCCCGGCGGAGAAACAGCACCAACAGCAGTAACAGAGCCAAACCTTTCCTTTGTGCCAAGGCACACAACCCTTCCTGCCCTTTCATAGAATTTTGAGAGCTTTGCAGCAAGGTATGCAGGATAGCCCTCTTCCCCCGGCATTTCCTCCAATCTTGAGGAAATTTCTCTCATAGCTTCTGCCCATCTTGAAGTGCTGTCTGCCATCAAGGCAACATCATAGCCCATATCTCTGTAGTACTCTGCAATTGTCATTCCTGTATAAACAGATGCCTCTCTTGCAGCAACAGGCATGTTTGATGTATTCACAATAAGGACAGTCCTCTGCATCAAAGGCTTTCCGCTCTTTGGGTCAATTAACTTTGGAAACTCCTCAAGAACCTCTGTCATTTCATTTCCGCGCTCCCCGCAGCCGATGAAAACAATTATGTCAGCATCCGCCCATCTTGCCAATTGATGTTGTATTACTGTGTTATGCAAAATCATTGGTACATCCCCACCAACAAAATTATGTGTTTCTGGAACAGTTATATCATAAACATCAAAAATACCTTCAATTACTCTAATACTCTTTATTCCATCACAGAATACATATTCCAGACTTTGTGCAAATTTTTGCAGCTGGTCTTTTTTATTTAAAATTGCAATAACTTTTTGGAAACGCCCAGCAGTTATATTTTGATTGACATAATATGCTGTTGCAGAGAGCCCATTTTTTTCCAATAGCCATGGTTTTACATTTCCAAGAATTTCTCTAAAAAGAGAGCTCGTCATTGGTATAATATCAGAAGAATTAAAATAAAACCCCTTGTTGAAATAAGGGTGTATTTTAATTGCCTCTCTTGCTGTAATAGTAATCCTGTAGTACTCATTATTTTTTACTTTTTTTGAATCTACTCTAAATAATACACCAAGCCTTAGCAATAAATATACAATCCCATCCCGCATATCCTGACTTGCTGTGCTTATTTCAATTTCATTTTTGCCAACAGAACCATTCCCGCAAATATACGCCAAAAGAAATTTCTTTATTACAGCGAGAGGAGAAGTCAGCAACCCATGTGGCAGCTTTACATTTCTGGATTTCTTTTTAGTTGGATAGCCCAAAGATGTTAAAATTTTGATAAGCGGCTGGCTGCTAACAGCTTCTGCCCACAATTCCTTTGTTTTTAACCCAAAGAGTTTTTTTATTAGGAATTTAACCCGTCTTCTCAATTTCAACTTGTTGTTAAAAAACAATACTGTTTCATTGCCTCTTATCATGCCATCCGACATAAGATATCCAAGTAACTCAGCAAAATCTTCATTCAAATATTGCGGAATTTTTATTGCAGCAGAATACCGCTCTGTTTTTACTCTCTGCACTTTAATTTCCTCTCCGCTAAGTTCAGAAAGTTTTCTAACAAAACCAAGAGTAGGGGCATTTCTGCCTCTCCAATATCCAAAAAAAACATCATAACTTGTTCCAAACTCCTTTGCCAATTCCTTCTTGCTTTTTTTACTCTTTTTTAAATAATTATTTATAGTGACTTTAATTTTCTTTCTAATACCCTTTCCGGCAACCCTAAAATTATCATCCAAATATATCTTAGCAATTTTTTCATTAAGCTCAATTTTTCTTGGTGAAATTATAAAATCACCTTCTTTCAGCCTTGCAGCCTCACATTCCACTACATTCAAATGTTCATCTACTTT
>JBBIPJ010000128.1:0-2246 GCA_037442905.1 archaeon | reverse complement strand
TCGTGACACAAACAATCACAACTTTAGATATGCCCCTGAAAAAATTCAAATCCGGAAAAGTCCGCGAGATGTATGACTTGGGGGATTCTTTTTTAATGGTTGCAACTGATAGAATAAGTGCTTTTGACAGAATTTTGCCAAACCCAATCCCCTATAAAGGAATTGTCCTTAACAAAATTTCTTTATTCTGGTTTAGGATGATGGAAAAAATAATTCCAAATCATATTCTAATTTCTGACTTTGAAAAATTCCCGGCAAATTTAAAAAAAGTCCATGAATTAAAAGACCGCGCAGTAATTGTTAAGAAAGTAAATCCAATCCCAGTTGAATGCGTTGCGCGTGGTTATTTAAGTGGAAGCGGCTGGAAAGAGTACAAGGAAACCCAGACTGTTTGTGGCATAGAACTCCCTTCTGGTTTGAAAGAATCAGATAAAATTCCCTCTCCTATATTCACTCCTGCAACAAAAGAGGAGGGCGGGCTGCATGATATAAATATCAGTTTTGAAAAAACCTGTGAAATTATAGGAGATGAAACAGCAGAATTTTTGCGCGAAAAAACCCTGGAAATCTATCAAAAAGCAAGCGATTATGCTCTGAAAAGAGGAATAATAATTGCAGATACAAAATTTGAATTCGGCAAGCAAAAAGATGGAAAAATAATTGTGATTGATGAAATACTTACTCCTGACTCAAGCAGATTTTGGCCGCTTGACAAATACAAGCCAGGCGTGGCGCAGCCGAGTTTTGACAAGCAATATGTAAGGGATTATCTGCTCTCAATAAATTGGAACAAGGAGCCTCCAATTCCTGAACTGCCGCAGGAGGTTATTGAAAACACGAGCAAAAAATATATTGAAGCGTATGAAAAATTGACAGGTCACAAATTGAAGGCTTGATAGCTATCAAATTTCATATCTGACCAACCTTCATTTTGTGAGGGAAAAAATTAATCTAATCCTCAAATCTCAATATTGCTTCTTTTTTTCCGCTTGGCACGATTGTAACTTTACTGCCTTTTCTTAAATCATAAAATTCAATAAAATCAGATGGCATCGTAATGGCAAGCGAGCGCCCTGTTTCTATAAGTTGGCGGTGGAAAAAATACTGTTCGCGGAATTTTTTTTCAAATTTTTTCATTTGCTCTGGAGTTAAAAAAGTATGTCCCCTTCTGCATCTATACATTTCATCATTCCTTACTATCACGCGGCCCCCAAAGAGCTTGGTATCCTTCACCATCAGATGCGCTTTTTCACCGCAAATACAATCTATTTCTTTTTTGCTTTCCATATTTTAACCTCTTTTTCTGAAGATTCCCATATGGTTATTATAAGTATATTTTTGGGTCCTTCTGTTTTAATGACTGTTATATAGACTCCTCTTAGCTGGAATATTGTTTTGAATTTTTCTGCACGGTAATCTTCATCATAACCTTCATATATTTTTACCACTTGTTTCTCAACTTCTCTTTCGACTTCATCTTCTGTGATGTCATATCTAACTGTCCTTAAGGTGTGCTCTTCTCTTGCGTGCAAACTCCAGTCAACTCTTTTCTTCATTACCATTTCATTACCATCTATATAATACTTTCTATTGTTGTAAAAGGTCAAAATTAGAGTATATAAAATTTTTTTAACTCTATCACCCTCGGATGAGTTTATTGTTGATAGTGAAAGCAAGCTTTTTAAACTAAGAACCTCTATTTTGCTCTATGAAAAAATTTTTAATTTTCGCGCTTGCACTTGTTGCAGTAATTTTATTTAGCGGCTGCATAGGAGTGAAAAAACCAACCAGTGAGGACGTTCCTTTCATCGGAAGCCCAGAAAATCCGCTTGAAACCCCTGTTTCAGCCTGCGTTCTTTTGTGCAATGAAAAAAAAGATGCAGGAGTTGACTTAAGCGCAGGCCCCTGCTTAAGCAATGAAATCCAGCCAAACTGGGTTTGCGATGTTGCGCACAATCCGCGAATTCCACTTGATAACGATGCTGCAAATCAGTGCCCTGCTTTCAACAATGGAACTGCAAAGCATTTTGTTGAAGTTGATACTGATTGTAATTTAATTAGAACGCGATAACCTTTTAAATAATGGCGCAAATAGTAAAAAGGTGGGTTGAAAATGGCATTCAAAGCAGAAGTCAGAGTAGAATTGAAAAAAGGCATATTGGACGCAGAAGCCAACACTGTGCAGAATTCTCTAAAACTTTTAGGCTTTAAAGGAATTGGCGATGTTCAAACTGCGAAAATTTTTG
>JBBIPJ010000127.1:0-2254 GCA_037442905.1 archaeon | reverse complement strand
GGGACATTCGCTCTCCTTCCAATTTGTAATCGCGACAGAGCGAAAGCGAAGCTTTAGCGTGCGTTCAAAATCCTCGATTTTGAACGAGTCCCTTTAACTTCTACTTCTATTTGTTCCTGAGGTGCCTTATTTTATTTCAGCCACTGGACTAATTCCCAGCCGAACCTTGAAAAAATTAAAAAGCTCAGAAGCAAATTCAGGATTATGAATTTAAAAATTCTTATCCAGGGATATTTTGTCAAAAAATAAAAAATATTTGAAACTATCTGGAAAATTATCGCAACATACATTGCCTGCAGGAAAAATGTTTCCGCGCTCACTGGGAAAAAAATTTTTGCAACATAAAACATTGCTCCGAAACTCGCAGCTGTTATTGCCAGATGGTGCAATCCGTAAGGGTGCAGCGCCCAAGTTATTGTTAAAATTGCAAAAGCAACTATAAATCCAATCAAAGGATTTATTGCATAGCTAACAATTAATCCAATAGGAAACCATAGTTCAAATCCGCTCATTTCAAAGCGGCGCAGCCACATTCCAAGATAGCCGCCGCCGAGTGTAAT
Source organism: archaeon (assembly GCA_037442905.1). Lineage (GTDB taxonomy): Archaea > Undinarchaeota > Undinarchaeia > Undinarchaeales > Naiadarchaeaceae > Naiadarchaeum. The sequence continues at coordinate 1,694 of JBBIPJ010000127.1, read as the reverse complement.
TCCAATTAGGAATAGGATTTGTGCAAAGCTTGCCATGCTAATCTCTATATAACGAGAGGTTTTTAAAGATTCGTGTCCATGTAATCTAACATGGAAAAACTCATGCTCTTTTTTGTAACAGGCGCCACAATGAAAGATGTCATAAGGCTGCTTGTTGAAGATGAAGTTAAGGCGAAGCTTAACGAGACTGTCCCACTACCAGGAACTGGTTTTCAAAAAAAAGGAATTTTGATTGAGGCCTATCTTGAAGAAGATGATCGAGAATCTTTTATGCAGTCATTTGAAGAAATAAGCGGTGCTGTGATTGAATTTATTGGAGAAGTTGGTGAGGAATTGCGTCGATGATGTTCCGTGTATCATTTTTCATTGCCACAAAAGATGAAGGTGGTTTACAGAAATTTCTTTCAAAACATTTCGGAACTGAGTATGCTATTAGCCCTGTTGAAAAGGGCGGCTTCTTTGAATCGAGAGGTTATTTGCTTGAGGTTATGATAGATGAAACGAAGAATGTTTATCAAATAGAAACCGCTTTGGGCGGTTTGTCTAACTTTTGCAAAGGCCCTTTGACTTTTAAGTCGGTTGGCGTTGTTAAGGAAGCTGAATATGGCAGAGATGAATCGATTGTCCGGCGCCATCTCAATATCGGTGCTTACACCCCACAAGAGATATTCAAGGAGACTGGTGTTGATATGCTTAAACTCAGCAAAATACTTCCATCTCCTTATAATTTTCAATCAGTTTTAAACCCATCATGGCGCTCACTTTATGAAGAATACAAAATGCCGCCGCGCATTTTAAGTTCAAGTGGCAGAGGGGGTGTCCATGAAGTTGTAATTGACCGTAGCTATGTGTGGAGGTACTGGACTGTTTTTTCATACAAGAGGGCAATGTTGCGCCACAAACTCCGTAAACTAAGGAGGATAATGCTGGTTGAATCAGCTGAAAAAGCCAAAATTGCCAAAAAGGCGGCTATGCAATTAAGAGAAGAGATTGCTGCTGAATTTGGTTTTAGCAAAGAGATAGGTAATTCAATTATCCCATTTTGTTTTGCGCTTGCAGGCTCTGTTTATAGGCGCGATGCAATAGAAAGTTCTGATACTGATGTTATTTTCATTTTTGACGATCACTTTTTTTCACCCGGCAGTATTTTTGAGATGAAGCTGCAATTAATTATTTTTAAGAAAATTTTGGACCTCTCCAAGAAACAGAATATACATTTATCAATTCATACTGTCCCTCTTAGTGATTTTTTTACAACTGTGATGGAAGGACTTGACCCACCTGCGCTTACTATGTTTGTGCACTCAAAGCCACTTATCGGAGAATCTATGTATTACCACCTTAAAAAAGAAGTGCAGAGGTGGAGATCCTACAAGGAATTCAAAGAAAAAACAGTTGCTGAATTTTCCCGGGAACTCAGTTTTTCAGAATTCCAATATCAGCTGCTCAACGTCTGCGAAGACCCTGCTAAAAATGCCAAGATACGCGCCGAAACAATCGCCAGTCTGAAAGAGAAAGTAGCAAAATTGGAAAAAATACTGGCTAAATCTTGAAAAGAAATAATCTTCATAAATATTGGTTTGAATAAGCTTGTTGCTAGGTTATAAATAAAAGTTGCTTTAATATTCAAAAGCTCATGTGGGCCCATAGCTCAGGCTGGTGACCTTTGAAGTAAATTAAGGTAAATAGTATAT
>JBBIPJ010000126.1:0-2351 GCA_037442905.1 archaeon | reverse complement strand
CACTATGAGCCAGAATTTATCTGGACACAGGCGATTACCCCCTTGTTAAATTTCAGCATTTTTGTTCCAATTGTCGGCTATGGCGCTACTGGCATCATAACATGGTGGATACATAAATATTTTATAGCGTGCTTTGGCAAGGGCCCCTCCAGATGCCCTGTGTGCTGGGAGAAAGTTGGAACAGAAATAAAAATATCTTACAATAAACAGAAATTTTATTTTTGCAGTGAAAATTGTAAACAAACATTTAAAATTAATCCAGAAAAATTTATCAGGAGGTGAAAAAATGAAAACTTTGTGGAAAATACTTGCTGCACTCTCTGTGTTGTGTGGAATAGTATCAGTTTTAATAGGATGGGCTGCTCTAATTAAAAAAACAACTATATGGATACAAACAGAATTCTGGTTCTACGATGCAATTACAGCAGGAGTGTTTGCAATTTTCTTTTTGATTTTATACATGGTTTATGCCTTCCATGGCAAACAAATTGAAGGAAAATAAAAAGATAGGAGGAGATTAAAAATGGTAAAGGATCCTGTGTGCGGAATGAACGTGGATGAAAAAAAAGCTGCAAAGATGCAGTATCAAGGAAAAATATATTACTTTTGCAGCCCGACTTGTAAGTGGGCTTTTGAAAAAGAGCCACAACAATTTGTAAAATAAATGGCTAGAGTACAGATTTTAACAACCCCAAATTGCGGCGGATGCAAAGTTGTAGAAAGAATGCTGGATGAGATGGGGGTAAAATATCAAATCATCGATGTGACAAAAAATCCAAAAATACTTGAGAAGTATCCAATAATGACAGCGCCCGGAATTGTCATAAATGGTAAGCTGGAATTCAGCGGAGTGCCAAGCAAAGAAGAATTAAAGAAAAAACTAACAAGGAGGTCAGGCGAATTTAGCCGGTAAATAAATGAAAATTCGCTACCCTCCTCGCAAAAAATGCTCGGAGGTAAAAAAACATGGTATGGTGGATTGAAATTGCAAAATTTCTTTCAGGAGTTTTTGCCTGGGACATATTTGTGCACGCAAGCTTTTTAGCGGCAAATATGGAGCCGAAACTTGTGGGGATTAAATGGACGCACAGTATGAATAAATAGCGCTTGTGTTTAATTTCATAGTGTTTTTAGTGCTGGTTTATTTTGCATGGTTTAGGGTGTAGAAAAATAAATTAAGGTGGTGCGATTGTGCGGAGGTGCGATGGTGCGAAGTCTCAGCCCCGCAAGACTTGACAAACGTTCATGACGCAAGACTTCACAAATTGCATGACGCACACCTTATAAATTTCAAGAAAAAATGGCGCACGACATAGTCTGTGGAATGTATGTTGATGAAAAAACAACTCCTTTCAAGACAAAGGAGGATAATATAGAGTATTATTTCTGCAGCAAAAACTGCCTTGATGACTTTTTAAGGCCGCAGCAGGAGCTCTCTAAGTTAAGGATTGTTGCTGCTTTCAGCATAACACTCGGGGTGATAACTGCGATTTTTGAATATATCTATAGAATTGCGCCTTTTGGATTAAGAAATGAAATTTTTCTTTTTCTTTTGGCAACTCCGATTCAGTTAGTTGGAGGCTACAGATTTTACAGAGGAACTTTAGACGCAATCAGGGCAAGGCAGGCAAACATGGACTCTTTAATTGCGATTGGAACAAGTGCTGCCTGGGGTTATAGCACAATTGTAACTTTTTTCCCCTGGATTTTTCCGCCCTCTCCAGGAAGCATAACTCAGGTTTACTTCACAGAAAGCGGACTGATTATTGGGTTTATTCTTCTTGGAAAGTATATGGAATTTTTAGTTAAAGGAAAGGCAGGGCAGGCAATTCGCAAATTACTGGATTTGCAGCCAAAAATGGCAACTGTCATAAGGGGTGGAAAAGAAATTGAAATTCCTGCTGAGCAGGTTAAGGTTAATGACATTTTAATTGTAAAACCAGGGCAAAAAATTCCTGTTGATGGGATTGTAATAGATGGGCACAGCTCTGTTGATGAGTCAATGATAACTGGAGAGTCAATTCCAGTTGAAAAAACAATCAAGGACAAAGTTATTGGCGCAACAATCAACAAGCGCGGAGTTTTGAGAATAAAAGCAACACAAGTAGGAAGTGAAACCACTTTGCAGCAAATTGTAAAAATGGTAAAAGAAGCTATAGTTTCAAAAGTTCCGATGCAAAGATTAGCTGATTTAGTTTCTAGTTATTTTGTGCCTGCTGTAATTTTAATCGCTGTTCTGAGCTTTGGATTCTGGTATTATGTTTATGGAATGGAATTTCCACTTGCGTTAGCAATTTTAATTGCTGTTTTAATAATTGCCTGCCCCTGCGCGCTAGGCTTAGCCACGCCCA
>JBBIPJ010000125.1:0-2363 GCA_037442905.1 archaeon | reverse complement strand
AATAACAGAAGAGGATGTTCGGGCCGCATCCCGCACCACCGCACCACCGCAGCCCCAAAAACCTGCAATAAGGCACAAATACGATATGTACGGGCATTTAGAAAGAATTCCATTGAAAGGAGTTAGAAAAGTAATTGCAGAGAAAATGGTTGAGTCCTTCTATACAGCCCCTCCTGTTACTGTAATGGACGAGGCAGATGTTACAGAGCTTTCAAAAATCCGCGAAACTGCGAAAATTGCAGCGCAGAAAAAAGGAATCCATGTTACATATATGCCATTTATAATGAAAGCCCTTATTGCAGCGCTCAAGGAGTATCCAAACCTGAATTCCTCCCTTGATTTGCAGTTCAATGAAATAATTGTGAAAAAATATTACAATATCGGAGTGGCAGTTGATACTGAAGATGGCTTGATTGTGCCTGTGGTGAAAGGCGCGGATATGAAGTCAATAGAGCAAATAGCAAAAGAGGTTGCAGAGCTCTCTGAGAAATGCCGCGAAAGAAAAATTGACTTGGCTGATTTGCGCGGCGGGACAATTACAATAACAAATTATGGCTCAATCGGCACTCAGTTTGGGACTCCGATACTAAATTACCCAGAAGGCGCAATTCTTGGATTGGGAAGAATTCAGGAAAAGCCTGTTGTGCGCGACGGAAAAATAGTTGTAAGAAAAATTTTGCCCTTATCATTAACTTTTGACCACAGGATTGTTGATGGAGCTTATGCTGCGCGGTTTATTGCAGTTTTAATTAAGAATTTGGAAAATCCTGCCAATTTGAAATAATGAGTGCGAAAATTTTATCAGAAGAGGAAATTAATATTTCAGTTGGAAAAATCTTGCTCAAAGGCAATTTGGTAATTCCAAAAAAATCAAAGGCGATTGTTTTATTTGCCCACGGCACTGGAAGCTCTCGCCTCTCTCCCAGAAATAGATTTGTTGCCGCAGAACTGAATAGAGCAGGAATCGCAACTCTGCTTTTTGATTTATTAACAGAAGAGGAAGAGCAAACAGCTTATACAGAATACACTTTTAATATTGAATTGCTTGCTGATCGTTTAATCGCTGCAACAAATTGGATAAAGAAAAATAGAGAAACAAAAAATCTTTCTATTGGATATTTTGGAGCAAGCACAGGCGCAGCCGCTGCTTTAATTGCAACTGCAAAAATTTCCGGAATAAAGGCTGTAGTTTCCAGAGGAGGAAGGCCTGATTTGGCAATGCGATATTTAAAAAATGTAAAAGCTTCCACTCTTTTAATTGTTGGCTCTTATGATATTCCTGTTATTGAAATGAATGAAGAGGCTTTCAAACAAATTCGCGCAGAGAAAAAGCTTGAAATTGTTCCTGAAGCAGGACATTTATTTGAAGAGGAAGGAAAATTAGAGGAAGTGGCTGAACTTGCGACTAGATGGTTTTTAAAATATTTGAAATAATAGCTACGAATTCATTCTTAGTTATCTCATAAAATTCCATCTCACCAGGCCGCGAGTGGGCCAGGCCACATTCTCGCCTCTTTGAAATTTGCCAGCTCGAAGTGGCCTAATCTTCTACTTCTGAAATCAGTTACTTTGCTCTAACGCATGAAGTTCCATTCCTTTGTACTATATTTCGTCTCAGCCAGTTCTTTTGCTCTTGCAAGTTCTCTTTCAGTCAGCACTCCCATATCAAACTTTTTTCCCTCTGTAAATCCTTTCAAAAGCGCGCGGTAAGTATCGTCCCTTGAATGCGCCCCGAAATTCTTGACTCTTGTAACTCTTTCCTCAACTGCCTGTATCATTTTGTCAGAAATTTTATCAGCCCCAACTTTTAGAACAGAAAACATTTTGCGCACATCCAAATCATAAAGAATTGTTCCGTGCTGCAAAACAACCCCAAATCTCCTTGTCTGCGCATTTCCTGAAATTTTTTTTCCGTTTGCAATTATATCATTCACAGGCTTGAACTCTGATTGTATTCCTAAATTAGAAAGCCCTTTTACAATCCAGCCGCAAATCTCATGGTAGCTTTCTGTAATTCCCTTTGGCAGATTTTCCTCAGGCGCAATTACAGAGTAAGTTATTTCGCCCTCATAATCATGGTAAACAGCTCCTCCTCCTGTAATTCTGCGCACAACATCAACCCCTGCTTTTTTGCATTCATCTAAATTTACCTCATCATCAATGCTCTGGAAATACCCAATTGAAACAGCGCTTGGCTTCCATCTCCAGAATCTAATTGTTGGCGGCGCCCTTGCCTTTGCAACACTTTCAGCCACAGCTTCATCTATGCCCATTGCATTAAAGGCATCTGTTGTGTGAATTGGAATTACTCTCCAGTTCATTTTCTGTGAAATTTGTGAAGTTTGTCCAGGTTTTGAGTTTTG
>JBBIPJ010000124.1:0-2383 GCA_037442905.1 archaeon | reverse complement strand
GCGAAAACAAAAATCGCACCCCCGCAAGACTTCAAAAACGCGCATGACGCACCTCCTCATCCCCCTTAAAAAATTTCAAAGAATAAAATGTCCAAAAAAACTTTACTTGTAATTATAGTTGCAATAATTGTAATAATTGCAGCAGTTTTAATTCTCAGCGCGAGTTTTCCAAGCACATTTTCTTTTGGGGAAAAAATTGCAGTGATAAAACTGGAGGGAACAATTTCCAGCAGCGGAAGTTTTTTGCCAGTTGCTCAGGCAAATCCAAAAAATATTAATGAGCTCTTGGATAAAGCTGAAAGCGATCCAACAGTGAGAGCTGTTTTGCTTGAGATAAATTCTCCTGGCGGCTCTCCTGTAGCCTCGGATGAGATTTCTGCAAAAATAGATTCCATGAACAAAACAGTTGTTGCTTATATTGGAGACATTGGAACTTCAGGCGCATACTGGGTTGCAAGTTCAAGCGATAAAATTGTTGTGCATCCTCTTGCAATAACCTGCAGCATCGGGGCATTTACAACTTCTGCAGATTTAAGCGAATTTTTCAATAAAATCGGATTTAATTACACAACAGTAAAAAGTGGCGAGCTAAAAGATATAGGAAGCCCATTCAGACCTCTAACTGAAAAAGAAAAAGAAATTTTGCAAAGCTTAATAAATCAAGTGCAGAACGAATTTGTTAACAAAATTAAAACAAACAGGAATTTAAATGATTATGAGGTTTCGCGGATTTCTGATGGACGCCCTTGTTTGGGAAAAGAGGCTGTTGAGCTTGGATTGGCTGATGAAACAGGAACAAAAGGGGATGCAATTAAGTTAATTAAAAAGTTAGAAAATTTAAAAAAGCCGCGCGTTGTTGAGTTTTCTCAGGAAGAGGATTTATTTGGCGCAGCATTCGGCGCAAGTCTGACAAGAGCATTCTATGCGCTTGGATTAGGAATTGGAGCTGGATTGAAAGAGCCTGCTAATACAATTGTTTCTTAACTAACTCAAGAAACCCACTAAAGTTAAGAAAAATTTATATAGAAGTTTGTTAACTATAGTTAACATGAGCCAGCTAGCCGCAACAAGACTTGCAGACAGGGAGGGGGAAATAATTAAAAAACTAATCAGGGGTGGGTACTACATTAATGTTTCAGAGTTTATAAGAGAGGCTGTGCGCGAAAAACTTGAGAAAATTGGGGAAACAAAAATAATAATGGAGCGAAAAATGAGCAAAGGACGGGCAAAAAAAGAAATCCTGAAATACCTGGATAAGCATCCTTCCGCCTATGTTAGTGAAATTGCAGCCGAGCGTGGAATCCCCCTTGAAACAGCTTTTGTGGCTGTAAAAGATCTCATGAGTGAGAAAAAGGTTGGTGAAACGCGTGGAACTTAATAATATAGGCGATGCGGTAGTTGGGAAAAAACTCATTGCCATTGGAAGAGACATTTCAAAGCCTGAACTAGTAGCAGGCTCTGGAAGGCATAGGGCACAGCGTGTTTCGATAAAAGGATTCCCAGCAAGATGTTTCATCGATATTTCTATACATAAATTATAATTGAAAAAGTTTAGAATTTTACAAAAATTATATTATATACCAACCTCTATTTCTCTATTGTTGAATGACAAGCAAAGTTTCAGCAATAATAACAGTAATTGCAATCTCCGTAATTATTTTTCTCGCATTCCATTTTGCAGAGGCGCAGCCGACAGCTGCGGTTGCAACTACAACAAACATAACAATTTCAGACCAGAACAATACTTTATTTGTAACAGTTCTTGACGCAACTAACAGCAGCGGAATCCCGAATGCGATAATTGGAGTTTACAATGCAACAAGAGTTGACATTGGATTAACAAACTCAAGCGGAAAATTTGAAGCGAGTAATTTTCTGCCAGGAAATTACACAATTGAGGCAAGGAGAACAGGATATAACAGCTCAAATGCAACTGCGGATATGAGAGCGAATAATACAACAAGCATCACAATAACCCTTATGCCTGAAAAAATAACTGCGCCAGTTCCAACTCCTGAGGAAGAGTTAGGAGGGGGCGGGCCGACACCGCCATTGCGGTTGGTGGCAAAAAAGCCAGGCGATATTTTAACTGTTTACCAGGGCGAAACAGTAACTTTTTTGATTGTTGTTTACAACACAGGAAAATTCCCGCTCACAAATGTAAGATTAATAATAGAAGGGTTTTCTGAAATTCCATTTGAGCAAAAAACCACCGCTGTCACTTCTATCCCCCAAAGGAATAATTCCAATCCACCAACATCTACAATTCCTATTCAGGGTATTAAACAAAGCGCGCCCGCAGTTTCAGGTGCTTTACTGCTTCAGGGCACGGATGAAAATGTTTTTACAATCACTCCTAAAGTAATAGAAGAAATCCCGCTCG
>JBBIPJ010000123.1:0-2406 GCA_037442905.1 archaeon | reverse complement strand
AACTATTGCAGGCGGTGTTGTATCTGCAGCATAAACTGCATAGAGAAGAGCGAGTATTGCAAGCATGCCCAGGATTAATCCAGTCTTTTTGTTCATATACATCCTGCATTAAGCTGGGGAAATATTTATATTTAATAAACAAGACTATTCTATCAAATGGAATTGAGAAAAACTCAAATAAGAATTGTACTTGGCGTTTTAATTGCTTTTGTAATTCTCAGCAGCATGGCTTTGAGCTCTCCAGGGATTACCTCTTTCATTGTTGGAGTTCCATCAACTTGCAAATCAAATATTTCCCTGGATGCACCACAGAGTGTTGATTTATATGCTGGCTCAACAGAGGAGATTCTGTTAAAAATAAAAAGCATTGCATGCGGGGTTTCTTTTGTGCGGCTGGAATTAAACGGAATTGCAAGGGATTTCTACACAGTAGGCCCAAGCTATATCCCTGTTCTTGCGCCAGGGAAAGAAGGCAATATGTCAATTTTCTTTGATATTCCAGAAGGAACAGAAGAAAAAACATACACAGGCCTTTACACAATCAGAACAAATGAGGGGAACTTTATTCTTGGCGAGTTAAATGTTAATATTCTCGCACCTGCAAAACCAAAGGCAGAGATCGAATCTATCTCAATTTCAAAAGAAGAGGTTGTTGTAAAAGGAATTGATAAAGCTGTTTGGTATGGCATAGGATTTTTGGCAGCAATACTTGCAATAATTTTAATCAGCTTAGAGTATTTTTCTATCACAAAAAAACGAACTCTCTTTGAGGCTTTAAAGCGTTCTGAAGAGGAAATACATGAGGCGCTCGGGGTTGAGCCTGAGAAAAAAGAGGAGTTTGAAAAAGCTCTGAGAAAGCAGAAAAAGAGCTAATTTTATTATGCAAACCTTTAAAAACCACTTTATAGAATAAAACTGCCTTACCTGTTAATTATGAAAAGAAGAAAACCAGTTAAAACTAATCCCCGAATCAGAATGCTCTACAAGAAATTGGAAATGGTCTCAAAAAAGCAAAAAGCTGATATCTGGAAATCAATAGCTAGAACTTTAGAGGGGCCTTCTCAGAACTGGGCAGAGGTAAATCTTGATAAGTTAAACCGCTTAACAAAAGAAAAGGAAGTTATTGTTGTTCCTGGAAAAGTCCTGGGTGCAGGAAGTTTAACCCATTCAGTAGAAGTTTATGCTTTTAATTCATCCGCAGGTGCAAAAAAATTAATTCAATCTGCTAAGGGAAAAATTGGAACAATTGAAGAGTTAATTGAAAAAAATCCAAAAGGAAGGGGTGTGAGGATAATTAAGTAATCGGTAATCGGTTATCAGTTCGTACTGAAAACTGACAACAGCACAATAGTTAGTGGTTGGTGGTGCGTAATGCGTTATGCGTGGTGCGAAAAATAAACGCAAAACGCACCACTCACCACGCACAACCTCACAAAGGGTAGGCTTTGCAAATATAACAAAGCCAAGGACAGGGTAATAAGTGAAACCTACCCTTTGTGACCTCACAAATTTCACAAATATGAAAATCATTGATGCAACAAATTTAAAACTAGGAAGATTGGCTTCGCATGTTGCAAAAGAAGCATTGGGCGGAGAGCAAGTTGTTGTTATAAATGCTGAAAAAGCTATTATTACTGGGAGGAAAAAAGATATTCTTGCAAACTACATGCAAAAAAGAAAAGTCGGGAGCAGGTACAAAGGCCCATTTTTTCCAAGAGTTCCAAATTTAATTGTGAGAAGAACAATAAGAGGAATGCTTCCATATAAAAAGGAAACAGGCAGAAATGCTTTTAAAAGAATAAGAGTATATATTGGAGTCCCAAAAGAAGTTAGCGGAAAAGAATTCGCAACTTATGAGGATGCCAAATTAGGAATGATTGAAAAGCGCTCATACATAACTGTTGAGGAAGTGGCAAAACTTCTTGGGTGGCACGAATGACCCTGCAGACAAAACAAAAAACTCCAAAGGAAAGAGTAGTTGTAGTTGCAGGAAAGAAAAAGAAAGCAATTGCGCGCGCCCGCGTGCGAGCAGGAAAAGGCTCAATCAGGGTAAATTCAATTCCTTTAAATCAATGGGGCTCATATTATGAGAGAACAATTGTCTCTGAGCCGCTTTTGCTTGTCCAGGATTTGATTAAGGATTTAGATATAGATGTCTGGACACAGGGCGGAGGAAGAGTTGGGCAGGCAGCTGCTGTAAGAGTTGCAATTGCGCGCGGAATTGTCGATTATTTAAGAAATGCAGAAATAAGAAAAACATTAATTAGCTATGATGATAAAATTTTAAGCGGAGATGCTAGGCAGAGAGAGCCAAACAAGCCCAATAGAAGCGCGCCAAGAGCAGTAAGGCAGAAATCATATAGATGATGAAGTAAATTAAGGTGTGCGGTGGTGCGGATCGCACAT
>JBBIPJ010000122.1:0-2475 GCA_037442905.1 archaeon | reverse complement strand
ATAAATAATACAGGTAGATTTGTTATTGGAGGGCCTGTTGCTGATTCAGGATGCACAGGGAGAAAAGTTATTGCAGATACTTATGGAGGAGTGGGCGCACATGGAGGCGGAGCTTTTTCAGGAAAAGATCCGACTAAAGTTGATAGAGCAGCTTCATATATGGCAAGATACGCAGCGAAAAACGTTGTTGCTGCCGGGCTTGCGGATAGATGTGAGATTCAAGTCGCATACGTAATTGCAGGAAAAGAGCCACTTTCAATAAGTGTTAACACACACAGAACAAAAAAAGTCCCGCTCACTAAGATAAGGGAACTTGTTTTAAAGCACTTTAAATGGAATCCTGGATTAATAATACAAGAGCTTGACCTTCTTCGCCCAATATACAGAAAAACAACTAACTATGGGCACTTTGGGAGAAATGATAGAGACTTTACATGGGAGAGAACTGATTTGGCAGAAATTCTTGCAAGAGAAGCAGGAACTAAATTAGCAGTCAGGGTTTAAACTCTTCTCTTTTTCGGCTTTATTTCTGGCTTGTGGAAAACTCTGTATAAATAATACCCTGCAGCAAATACACCAACTAAAACAATTACTAACAAAGTTGGAAATTCAGAGGGCTGAAACTTAGCAACTCTTGGGGCAGTGCTCACTTTTTCAGCTAAATCAGAGTAAACTTTTGCCTGGCTTGCAAACATTAGTGCATCATCAATAAATTCACTATCCTGGTTGCGCTGCGCATAAAAAAGGTTTAATTTTGCCTGCTCTTTGTATAATTTTGCCCAAGCTGAATTTTTTTCTTCAATTGAATTAATCTGAGATTCAGCATACTTACTTAAATCCTCGAAATTTCTCACATTTAAAGCGCGCTGAGTTTCTATCCGAGATAAGGCTGTATTGCTATCAACATACGCTGCTAGATACCACTGCTTATTATATTCGCGCTCAGAAACCTGCAAAAGCCAAACAACTCCTGTTGGCGGAAGAGTAAATCTCTGGACCTCATCTGCAACATTTATAATTGTTTGTGCGCTTGAATTAGCAAATATTTTTTTATCAAATTTTTCTCCGCTCTGACTTTCTTTTGCAATTTCGTACAGAGAAACTGAAATATCAGCCCAGCCCTCGGCAAGCGACAGGGCGTTAAAAATATTGTCAGCCTCCTCTAATTGGTCAAGCTGTTGCTCTGCCTGCGCAAGCCTGTTTTGAGCAGCAACAGCCCATTCATAGCTTCCTGTGTCAGTTTCATAAATAGAAATATCTGAAAGTTTTTGCTGTGCTTTTCTCAGAACAATTGAAGCTTCTGAGCTGCGCTTGTTAAGGAAAGATTTTTGCGCAGCACTGCTCAGTGAGTTGAACTCTATGATATCGGATGCTGATTTTGACAGCACAGCAGCCTTAAAGGCGTGATTTGCAGCTCCATACAAGTAATTTGAATTAAGTGCTGATTTTGCATCACTCAGTTCGCTTTCACTAATTTTTAAGAGGTCAAGAGCATCCTCCAACGTTTTTGAATCAAGTTTTGATTTGAGCAATTTTTCTTTTGCCTGGGCTAATTCAGCTTCTGCTATTAAGATTTGGCTTCTTGCAAGGTTAAACATTGGACTTACTTCTTGAGTGAGCGCAGCCTCTTTTAGAGAACTCGGAGTTTGGCCTTCTATTTTAGCCCGGAGAGTAGCATTTCTTCTAGCAAGTATAACATCATAAACATCCTTTATATCAGAAACCTGTATTATTGTAAGATTCCAATTCTCTGCTGCAAATCTTGTTACATTTCTGTATTGAACAGAGCTCCTAATTATGCTGAGCCCAGGAGCCGGTGTTTCAACCCTTTCAACATTAAATGCCTGCAGTTCCTGCCCTTTTGGTATCAAAAATATTTCAAAACCGTTATCATGCGCAGCTTTTGCTTTTTCAAAAATTGAACTTACAGGGCCTATTGAGCCATCTGGCTGAATTGTCCCAGTCATTGTTGTATCATTTCTCAGTTCTTTTCCTTCAATAGCTGAAATTGCAGCAATTGTCATTGCTCCTCCTGCTGAAGGTCCGTCAACAACAAAAGCTTCGGCTTTAAAAGTAATAATAATATCTTTATCAGAGAGATTTTTGCCTGTAAAATTTTCAGCTACTTGAACTGCTACCCTTTCAGAATTTTGCAATTGCACGCCTCCAAAAGGCTCGGTATTTAAGAGTATACGCCCCCTTCCCTGAATTATTTCTGCCTCAACTTCTGTTATTACCCCCTGCCCTTCGCTTGAAACTGCTGGGACTTTTATTGCTGAAACATTGTGGTTATCGGCAAAAGTAGCGGATAGCATATAGAGTATTGCGACAAAAAATGCTGTAATTAAAATTTTATTATTCATCGCAATTAATATGCAGTTAAGCTTTAAATATTTTGAACATTTAATTTGTACCACAAACGCTTTGAGATTTTTGCCGTCTAAAGCGTTTCGCCAAAGTTAAATCATTTAATGT
>JBBIPJ010000121.1:0-2561 GCA_037442905.1 archaeon | reverse complement strand
GTTTGAAAGATACCATTTTGCGCCGTATTTTTTTTCAGAGGTTTCCTGACCGCGCAGATTAAAAACTTTTTGAGAAACAAAATAAAGAATTGATAAAACTCCAAGCATAAAAAGTAAAATCGCGCCGTTCCCGATTTGATATGGATCCTTTGTCATAAATCCTGAAACTACGCCAACTAAAATTCCAGCTGCAATATGGAGTGCAGTTGATTTTTGTTCTAAAGTAATTTCCATTTTATTTTGAAAGCCAGTCTTGGAGGCTCTTTTGTTTTCCCCTTGTTTTAAATGCTTCGGCTGTGCTCCATGTTTCCCTTGTTATTTCAACTGGCAGAGCTTTGTGCTCTTCAAGCCATCTCTTTAAAAAGTTTATTGTAATTGGATCTGATGGATATCCGCTTCCTATGATTCCATAATTTAATTCAAGAGCTTTTACATCCTCATCTCGTTCAACTTTTGCCAAAATTGAGGCAGCAGAAACAATTGGATATTTAAAATCAGCTTTATGCTCTAAAATTAATTTTTTCGGGGTAAAGCGCAAAAATTTGTTCAGGCGCGCTCTGAATGATTTAATATCAGAATCAATTGCATCAACATAAACAATTTCCGGCTTGTACTCATTTATTATGTGCGCCATTTTTTCAACTTCTATGTCATTTAGGGAAATTCCTCTATCTCTTTGAGAATCAATTTCTTTTGGACCAATTTTAATTATCTCATAAGTATCTAGGACAATTCTAATTTTCGGCGCCATCCTATCCCTTTGAGTTTCTGTGAGAAGTTTTGAGTCCTTTACTTTAATTTTTATCAATTCACCAAGCTTCTCCTCGCTAATCAAAGCGCCGCAAACCACAAGCGGTCCTATCACAGCGCCGCGGCCGGCTTCATCAATCCCTAGAATTTTCATTTTTGCTTGCTCTGGATTCCTCAATCAATTTACTAATAGCTTCAAATGCCTTTCCTGCATCCTCTTTCCTGACTAAAATTGCAAATTCTGTTGGGGTTGTTATTAAATCTATTATATTTATCGCAGCAAGCGCAAGCTGTTTTGTTACTAAATAAATTATTCCAGGAGAGTTCCAGAATTCAGGCGGGCATAAAATATGCAGATCAACAATATTGCGCTCAACTTTTAAAACAGATTTTTTTGGCAACTTTTTAATCAAATCATCAACATATTTTTCTTCAATAATAATTGCGGCTTCTGTCTGCCCCTCAACAACGCTCAAAACCTCACCTTTGTGGGTTTTTACTTTTCTTGTCAAATCCTCCAAAAGAGAAAAAAGCCCTTCTGTTTTTTCAACAGCAATATCAGCTACTCCGCTTTTCAGGTTAATTGTACTCTTTGAAAGAACCTCGCGCATTTTTTTAGTCTCAATTTTTTGCTTGGCTTCTCTTGAAAATCTCTTTACGGCCATAATTACAGCCTGAGGCTTAACTTTTTGCCTTGTTTCGTGCTCAACTCTTGATAGGAGCGAGCGCGCCAGAGCGCTCTGGTTTATTAAATCCCTTGCTAAAAAATCCTCGAGCAATGGCTCGTCTAAAATTAATTTCTCCACTATCCTTGATATGCTTCGTTCAGCCATCTTTGAGCGCTAGCGAAAAGATTAGGCGAAACTTCGTTTCGCTACCCACCTCACTTTGTCGTTAAGGAACGAAGTTCCTTAACGCACGCGAAAGCTTTGCTTCCGCGCAATCTAACAATATGTTAAATTTTTAACATTTTTGACTTATTTAGATATATTTTGTACAATACCTATATATAGCTTTTTGCCCACATTTTAGAGGCTATGAGAGTTATGATACTGGACACTACACTGCGCGAGGGTGAGCAAACCCCTGGGGTAGCTTTTAGCATAGAGCAGAAAATAAAAATTGCACGTCTTTTAGGAGATTTTGGGGTTAATTCTATTGAGGTTGGATTTCCATCAAGCACAAGAGGGGCGATGGAAGCATCAAAGGAGATTTGCAATTTAGGCTATAATTTTGAAACAATTGGATACGCGCGCGCAAAAACAGAGGATATAGATGCAGTTGCAGAGGCAGGCTGTGATCGCGTAGTGATTAACATGCCAACTTCAGATATACAGATTGAAAGCAAACTACATGTAACCAGGGAATATTTGGAAGAAATTTTAGTCAATTCAATAAATTATGCAATTAATCGCGGGTTAAAAGTTAGATTTACTCCAGAGGATTCAACAAGAACTCCAAATGATATCTGGAGAAAAACAATTGAAAAGGCTGTGAATGCAGGCGCAGACAGGATAAGCGTTGCTGATACTTTAGGAATAGCAACTCCTGAAAAAATGCGCTCGATGGTTGAAAGTCTACAGTACTTAAAAGTTGGAATTGATCTGCACTGTCACAATGATTTTGGATTGTCAATAGCAAATGCAATATCAGGAGTTCGGGCAGGGGCTGATCAAATACAATGCACAGTAAATGGATTGGGAGAAAGAGCAGGAATCTCCCCTTTGGCAGAAACAGTAATGGCTTTGAAAATTTTGTTTAATGCCCAGTTAGATGTTAAAACAGAAATGCTCAGGGAAATTTCAGAATAT
>JBBIPJ010000120.1:0-2561 GCA_037442905.1 archaeon | reverse complement strand
ATTCTCAGTTTCATTTGATTCGTTTTCTTCAAGAGCTGCGAGCGCTTCTCTTTCTCTTGCTTTTTCAGCAATCTTTTCTTTTAGTTCAGCTAATCTTTGCTGGGCTCTTTCAACTCTTTCCTGGGCTTTCTCGAGATTTATCTCAGCACTTTCAGGGGCTTTCTCAGCTGCTTTTTCAAATACTTTTCCTGCATTGCTTGCAGCATTCACTGAATTTCCGCTTCGGGCAGCATATGCTGTAAAAGCTGTTGCGCTAATCAGCAGCACCGCGAACAGTGCGATTGCGAGCAAAGTTTTTGTTTTCATTTTATTTTTACCAACTTTCTATATTTTGAACCCTTTTTATATTAGGAGCAGAACAGCTTTGAACAAGCCTGTTCACAGCTTCCTAAACCAATCTGATAGTTCAACTGTGTGAACAGTATAAGTGCGGTCAATCTGAACAACATTCCTGCGCTCCAAGTTTGCTAATGCAGAGGCTAGAGATGATTTTGCCATCTGTGTTTCGCGCTCAAGTTTGTTGCGCTTTATGCTCCCTGAATTTGAAATAAGAGTATTTACGATTTTTAATTCATTCTCAGTCAAAGTTTTGAGAACATTTTGCTTTTCTCTTGTTACAAGCGGCTTTCGCTCAATAACCGCTGGCCGCTGCACTATTCTTTTCTTTTCAACTTTTTGCTTTGGAAGCAATCTTGGTCGCGCATATGCTAAAGCAATAATTCCAACAAACACTATTGCCAAAACTCCGAGCAAGATTGGGCTTATCAGAGCTGGTTTTGAGGGTGCGCGCTCGGACAAAACATAATTCGCAGAAACTTTTTCAGCATACTGGTCTAGATCCCATATTATTTTTTTGCTATCAGACAACTGTTCAATTGCACCACGCGGGTTTGTTGAAGTAATTTCTGCATTTGGGGGCAAAAGCACAGTTACTTTTTTGCCCATCCATTTAACTAAATCTAAATCAAAAATCCATTTTCCAGCTGATTTTGCAGTTAAGAGCGAAGTATCATAGGCAACACTTGCTTTTCCAGTCGGCCCTATTAAAATATCAATTCCATTTTCAGCAGGAACATACAAAGCTCCACTAACCTCTGGATTTGCAGCATCAAGAGGAAGTGGAATATTAATTTCGCCGCTGCCTTGAATATTTAATAATACTAGGGAATCTCCAGCATCATTTACAACTATATTATAATCTGCACTTGCTGCCTGAACTGCCTGAGGCGCTGCTAAAAACAATGCCAGGAAACTTAAAGCTAACAGCCGCCCCCAGAATTTTGCGTCCATGCGGCTTTTTTGCAGAGCGAAATATTTAAAGGTTGTCATAGAAAGGGAGTGAGAATGAACGATATATAAAAATGGGACTGAACAGGATTGAACAGGCAAAAATGAGATATTTATTTGCGCTTGGAAAATTCCCTCAAATTTCGGCTTATGAAATTAAGAGCTACTTACTTGCAAGAGGAACTAATTTTAGGGAGATTGGGGAGTTTTTAGGCGAGATGCCATTTGCAATTTATGAAATTGAACAAAATTTAAACGCAAAAAAAGTGATTGAGGAACTCGGCGGAGTGATAAAAATTGCAAAAATTTTTTTAGAAATTGAAACAAGGAAAGTTTTAACTCCGTTTACAAAGCAAACTAAGAAAAAAGGCAAGGCAGCGGCGCGCCGCAAAGCGCATAACGCACCACGCACCACTGAATTAGAGTTTGACATAAGCGATTTGGGCAAAAAATTTCTGGAAATCCGCAGCACGCCAAAAGAAATCGGGATAAGTTTGTATTTTTACTCAAAAACCGCGCAGGAAAAAACAGACTGGGAAAAGTTAAATGAATTTTTGGCAACAGAACTCAAACAAATTTCTCCAACACCTTCAATTGTAACTCCGAGAATGACAAAATATTCTGAGAGCTCTTTTATAATTCCATCTGAAAGTTTTGCGCGCGATTTTGCAGGCGAGAATTCTGAATTGATTATAGGAATTGGAAAGGAAAAAAGTTATTTCGCAGTTGTTGAAGGCCTGTATAATATTGGGGCAGAGGAAAAACGCGGAAATGAAATGCTCCGCCCCCAACACTGGAAATTCGGAATCCGCCCGAGATTGGCAAAAATTCTTGTGAATCTTTCGCGCGCAAAAAAGGGCGATGTTTTGCTTGACCCTTTTTGTGGAATCGGGGTTTTATTGAAAGAGGCAACTTTAAATGATGTCCATGTTATTGGCAGAGATTTAGATGGAAACGCAATTAAATTCGCAGCCGCGAATATGGAAGCGACTTTAAAAAGTTATAGAAAAAAGGTTTCCTATAATATTGAACAGGGGGATGCGCGCGAAATAAATTTGGCAGATAATTCTGTTGATGCAGTTGCAACAGAGCCTTACTTGGGGCAGACTTTAAAACAGCGCCCAAAGCAGGATTTTGCAAATCATATAATAAATGAACTGCGGCCGATTTATATTGGAGCTTTGAAAGAAATTCACAGAGTTTTAAAACCACAAAAATTTTGCGCAATAATTTCTCCGCTTATCACAACCGGGCGCGGGCAGGTAAGAGTGGAT
>JBBIPJ010000119.1:530-2582 GCA_037442905.1 archaeon | reverse complement strand
AAGATAGTATATAGTTGCGTCTAATTGCACAATGCTTTTGTTTAAAATTTTAGCTGTTAATGAAAAGTGCACGCATATTTTGGAGCTCCGCGGAAATGACTTAATGATTATTAAGCTCATGCGAGCGCCGTTAGGCGCGAGCCAGCCCACTTCCGAAGGAATGTGGGCTTTTTGATCAACCTTTATTAAAGGTTTTCATTTTATGCCACTTTTTGAATTCCCTTGCGATTTTTCATTAAATATCAGTTTTTTAATTCCCCTCAAATTTATCCCTGCACCTATGCAGCTGATATTTAATGCCTGCACCTTTGAAGGTGGCATAAAATGCCTGACAGCGTCCTTGTGTTCCCGCGCAGTGCGCAGTACTTGCAAGATCGCTGGGCTGCTTAACTTCTGTGTTCGGAATGGGAACAGGTGTTTCCAGCCCGCTGTGGCCGTCAGACTTTACAATTAAAGCGCAGATTTAGTATTTAAAGCTTTTGGTTTTAAAATCAAAATGCAGAGAACTATTTTGTTGTTTGATTGAGAATAAATATAAGCAATTAGCGCTTAAAAGAGCTTATGGAATTGACGCTTACAAAAAGATACATGCTCTGGTTTGGCATAGATGGAGCAATTTTCTTTGGAATACTCTACTTCTTTTCGCAAAATGAACTCTACCTCGCATTAATTTTATTCAGCCTTGCATTTTTGGGATTTGTGAAAGACATTTATGATGCGTGGCTTATTTACAAGAAGAAGGATTCTTTATTCCACCCCTATTTTGAGCACATGCCCTTGTCTGCTTTGATTTTTTCCTATACAGCAGTAGCATGGATTGTAGAGCAGCGTCCAGAATTTTTAGTTATAGCAGTTTTGGCAGGCGCGGATGCTTTTGTTGACTATCAGGATGATAAAAAATGCTGCAAAATTTAAAAAAGTATTTAAATACAGCATACTAAAATTTTTTATATGAATGAATTAAGGGCGGTTTTGGTTATCCTTCTTTTGGTATTTGTAGGAGCGGTTGTTGTTTTTGTCTCACCAACACCAACAGGCTATGTGTCCGCAAGTACTTCATCCGCTTTTAAAATAAATTCTGTTCTGCCTTTTTTGGACTCTGTGCAGGTTAATTGGACAATCTATAAGGGCGCAGCACTTGATCATTATGAAATCCAGTACAGGCAAAGCAGAACTCTCTTCTGGACAAAAGCCGCAGTTATTGGAAAAAAGACTGTTCGTATATTGTCTCCTGAATCAAACTGCACTGATAGTTTATGCACAATTGTCCTAAAGCAATATGACAGTGGAAATAACAAGGCAGGTGCAACAAGAGCGTATGTTGTTTCCGGAATTGATGATATAGCACATAAGACTTACGATTTCAGGGTAGTTGCTTTTGACTCAAAGGGGAAGGCTTTAGCCTCTACAACATCCAAATCTGCTTCAAAAGCCAGCGCAGCGGTTCCTCTTGGTATGCCATACTGCAATGATGAATGCCTGCCAACCTGGTTAATTTAAATTATACCTCTTTTTAAAACTAGTTTCATAATTTAAGTATTGCTCCGAATTAAATTCCATTTAATTGCACCTGTCAAGCTGATATTTAATGCCTGCACCTATGCAGCTGATATTTAATGGTCCCCCCGGCCTGAGTTGAACAGGCAACCCTCCGGTTTCAGCTTTTTGCTGATGCGCAAACTACAGCCGGATGCTCTGCCATTGAGCTACAGGGGGTTATTCTTTACTTAGTCAGCTAACCTTTAATCTTATCGCCATTTGCTTTTTCCCAGGTTTTTTGCGAGTTCACAAATTTAAATGCGAGCAAAAAAGCTGCCAGCTGAGCTACAGGGGTTGTGTTGGAATATAGTTAGGGAGCTATATTAACTATTTTTAGCCAGTGTTTTTTCCAATTTCTGCATGCGCTTCCTAATCTGTCTCATTTGTTCTTCCAGCTCTAGCATCTCTTTTATATCTTCTCTTTCTTCAATTTCTAAAAGTTGTTTCTCATAACTTTTATTTTCTTCTTTCAGGACTTTAATTCTGGCTGAAATCCTCTCCTCTTCTGCAGCG
>JBBIPJ010000119.1:0-509 GCA_037442905.1 archaeon | reverse complement strand
TGAGTGAGTAACTTTTTTTCCTCCTCATTATTATCTTGTAGCTTTCTCTTTAACCAACCCCTCCTCAGTATAAACTCGTGGTTTTTCATGTCGAGCTGTACATAGCGGTTTACCACTGCATCATACTTTGTTCTTGCATCAACAAGCGGTCGCATTCTCTCACTTTCCTGTGCATCTAATCCTTTCTTTCTCTCATAAGCCGTTGGCAATAGTTTTGTAATCTTCTCTGAAAGTTCATTAAAGCACTTTGCTCTTAGTTTTTCAGCTTTTGGCTCAACCGCCCCAAACATGCCTGCTGCTGTTGCCTCCATTTTCTGAATTCTTTTTTCTAATTTTTTATTTTCCCTTTCCAAGCGGGCAATCTCTTTTTTATCCCGATTGCTGAGAACTTTCTTTTGTTTCAATAGAGCGATTTGGCGCAGATTTTCTTCAACTTGTTTTTGCCTTTCCTGCATTCCCTTTTTATATCCTGCAATTGGCCCTTCTATGTGCTCAATTTTTTCTTTATA
>JBBIPJ010000118.1:1399-2603 GCA_037442905.1 archaeon | reverse complement strand
CCGCTAGTCTGTGAGCTCCACTGCGCTTTGAAACTTGCAGTTACTGTTTTTGCAGAATTCATTGAAACAGTGCAGGTTGTTGAAGTTCCAGAACAATCTCCGCTCCAGCTTGCAAAGGTTGAGTTAATTGAAGGATCTGCTGTTAAAGTAACTGATGTTCCAGAATTATAATTCTCTGTGCAGTCTGTTCCGCAGTTAATTCCGACTGGAGATGAGCTTACAGTTCCAGAGCCTGTTCCAGTTATGCTAACAGTTAGTGAAAAAGTACTTGCTGTTGTCCCAGGAGTTGCAGTTACATACTCTGGAGTTGTGTACTGGGCAACAGTATATGAGGTTGTATTTCCGGACATTGCAATTACTCTAAAATCGTAGCAAGCGCCTGTTGTTAATCCTGTATAATTATGAGTTCGAGTTGTAAATCTTGGATTATCTGAAAGTACATCGCTTTTCCACTGCCAGCCTGAATTGCCTGTTCCGCAAACTCTCTGATTAAGGCGGTAGAAATTAAAATTAACAGTTGGCTGAGTCCAAGAAATTGCAACAGAATTTGCAGTTTTTTGTGTGCCAGAGTAGGTAAATGGGGTTGCTGTTTGAAATCCAGTTGGAACATTTTGAGCAACAAACGCAATTCCAACTACAATAGCCACTACAACAATAAGCACAAGGGGCTTGCCAAGGAGTACACTCAATAAAGATTGCTTGGGCATACTTATGGGTTTAGTGCATTTCAGAATATATATACTTTATTTGTGTGCAAATTTTGCAGAATAAGCAAGCAGGAAAATAAAAAAGAATATTGGAGAAAATGCATTCAGGCCGATTTCAATCATCACAAGCGCTGTTGCAAAAAGTATTGGATAATAGGATTGCAAATTTTCAATATTTTTTGAGATATATGCTAACTTTAATACAAATCCAAGAAAGAGCATCCAGAGTGCAACTCCTAAAAAGCCCAGGTCTAAAAAAGGCGGTCCAATTAAAGTTGCTGTAAGAGATGTTTTTCCATCAAAAAAAGTTTTTGAGATAAAAGCCCCTGTTTCGCCCTGGAAAAACAGAGTTCCTTTTGTTAGGCCAAAAGGATAAGCTGAGTGGACAACTTTTTCATAAACAGCATAGGTTGTTCCAGCCCTGTATAATAAAAGCTCGTGCGGCGGCAAAAGCGGCCTGAGAAAAAAGCCGAAAAAACTTATAATTAAAGCTGCTG
>JBBIPJ010000118.1:1139-1389 GCA_037442905.1 archaeon | reverse complement strand
AGTTATCAAAAGAGCTTTTTTATTTATTATATTATTATAATATAATATTAAGAATCCGCTCAGAAAAATTACTAAAATAATCCCGCGAAATGCCAGCAGAGAAAAGAGAATTGTTGATAATATTATTATTAATATAGAATTTCTATTTCTTGTCCTCGGGAGAAGATTTGAATAAGCGAAGAGGAAGAGAAAAATAGCTATGCCTGCAAAAATGCTGCTAAAAACTTTTGGTCGCAGGGCAAAATTTTGC
>JBBIPJ010000118.1:0-1125 GCA_037442905.1 archaeon | reverse complement strand
GGATTCCCCCAAGTTCAAAAAAACTCAGCGGCAGTGCTATAAAAGAAATTATAATTAGAATAATAAAAAACTTTTTAAAATAGCTTTCATCTTGAAAGATTTTTGTAAAAATATAATACAATCCAGAGGAAGAAAAAAGAATTAGGGGAATCAGGAAAAAAATATTAGGCTTAAAAAATCCACGCAAAATCAGAGAATAAAAAATTGCCAAAAATCCAATTATGATTGCTGGAAAAATATTTCCAATTTTTACCTTTGCAAAAAATTTTCCTATTTGGGCGCCAAGAATAAAAAATGCAAATCCAAAAAGAATAACAAAAAGACCCAAAGGGCTTGGAGTGGCTTTAACAATTTTTAATTTAAATGAAAGGAAGGCTAGTAAGAGAAAAATTAGGTAAAAAAATATAATTGATTCTGGAACAAACCAGTCCAAATTTTTTATTTTTTCAATAAACTTATCCATAGTTGTGAGAGATTATGAGAAAGATTGTTGCAAAGCCGAAATATGCCCAAACAATTAAATCAACAATTCCTGTTTCAGTTCCAAGAATTAAAAAAGTTAAAAGCAGGGCATGCAAAGGGGCATAAATATTTTTTTTCTCTTGCGCGGATTTATAAGTTGCTCCCAAAATTAAACCAAATATAACAAAAATTAACAATCCGAAAAATCCAAAATCTAAAAAAGGCGGAGCAAAAATAGTTGCAGTTGAGCTTGATTCTATGCGGCCGCCGATTATGCTTGATATCAAAACACGGCCCGAATAAGTTGGCGTTATTGCTGCAATGGAAATTATATCTGCAAATTGGACATAGCCATTTGTCAATCCTAAAACAGGAGTTCTCTCAACAACCAAATCAAAAACCGCAATTGTTGAGCTTGCCCTTCCGAAAGTTTCAGGGGCAGAGCGCAGAAAAGTTACGCCTGAGAATGCAATAACTGCCAAGAAAAAAAGAGCAAGCAATTCTTTCACATTAAAAATTTCAACATAATAAGCTGTTAGTGTTCCTGCAATTATTGCAGCAAGCACTTCTGTCCTGAATCCGAGCAAAGCCATCATTACTGCGGCGAAAGCAATAAGAAGGAGGGTTTTGAGTTTTGCATAATTTGGCTTGTGAGGCTCGCGG
>JBBIPJ010000117.1:1388-2623 GCA_037442905.1 archaeon | reverse complement strand
AAACCCATAACCCAAAACTCAAAACCTGGACAAACTTCACAAATTTCAAAGAAAAGGCGTACTACTAACCACAAACCACCAACCACAAACTAACATGTACATAGTTGAAAAACAATCCCAAAAATTGCTCACCCTTCCTGCAAGGGAAGTAAAAGGCAAGAGCCTGGCTGTTTTTGGAAGCGAATTAGCAAACAGAATTTTAAAAGTATTATCTGAAGGGCCAGCTTATCCTAAAGAAATCGCGCAAAAATTAGGGGTTCATGAACAAAAAGTTTATTATCATATTAAAAATTTTGAAAGAAATGGATTGGTAAGAGTTGCGCGCCGGGAAAACCATCAGGGCGCTGTTGCAAAATATTATGAATTAACAGAGCCAGCATTTGTTGTTCGTTTTTCTGATTTAAAAGAAACAACAAAAATAGGCTCTGCAAATCAGAATGCTGAGAAATTTTTGGACCCATTTATAAAAGATGGAAAATTAAACTGCACAATTATAATTGGCTCTCCACAAAGCCACGGCCCTGAAAGGGCGCGCTCAAATGATGGATATTATGCAATTGACATTGCATTATTTTTAGGGAGCTTTTTATCATATTTTGAAAACAAGCCAATTGTAAAACTTGATACTGAGCTAAGAAACGGGGATTTAAAGCAAAATATAATTTCTCTAGGCGGGCCGATTGTAAACAAAATTACAGAGCGCATGAATGCAAAAATGCCTGTGCGCTTTGATTACAAAACAAAAAATATTGTTTCAAAAGTTTCAGGAAAAACTTACAATGCGGATGAAACAGGATTAATTGTAAAAATGCCAAATCCATACTCAAAAGGGCACTGGATAATTGTTGTTGCTGGGAAAAGATACTCAGGAACGCGCGCTGCAACAATTGCTTTAACAAAGTATACTGAAGAGCTTGCTAAAGGAAACAAAAAGGACAAAAAAGTTTTAGCAAAAGTTGTAGAGGGACTGGATTTAAATTCGGATGGAATAGTGGATGAAGTTGAATTTTTGGAATAAAATTAAAAAGAAAGCTTTATATATCACCTCCCACAAAAATAGAAGAAGTGGGAAAAATGATCAAAATTGAAACAAATCTTGATGAACGTGGGCGCATCCTAATCCCACGAAATTTAAGAAAAGAACTGAGGGGGAGAAAGATATATTTAATTTACAGGAATGGCCAGCTAAGAATAGTGCCAAAAGTACCGCTGAAAGAACTTGCAGGAATAACCCC
>JBBIPJ010000117.1:0-1378 GCA_037442905.1 archaeon | reverse complement strand
ATTTCCTTAAAAGGGTTGAGGGATGAGCACGACCGTACTGTGTGATACTTCTATTATTATGGAAGTCTACAAAGGCACTGAAAGGGGGGGCAAAATTATAAATTATTTACAAGGCAAGAGCATTTTTATTTCCGAATTAACTCTTTTTGAGGTTTACAGAAAATATCTCTTTGAAAAACCGCAAGTCGCAGACGAGATGCTGGATGAAACAATAGTAAATGCTGGCAAAATTGTTGAAATTACGCGCGAGATTTTATTGCGCGCTGCTGAGTTTTCAGTAAAATATAGGTTATCAATGGCTGATTCTATAATTTTAGCATGCGCTGAAAGCGAAAGGACTGAGCTATTTACCACTGATAAAGATTTTCAAAACAAAGGAATTACAGAAGTCGGTATAAGGAGTATTTGAGTTTTTGGAATAATTAATATAACAACAAAGACATATCCGATAATATGAAAATTGCAGTAACAATGCATGCGCTACAAAGATTTTACGAATTAAAGTTTTTGCGCGGCGAGCGCATGGGAAAGAAAGATTTCACAGCACTTTATGTTAGAAATAGCAAAAGTATAAATCGCGAATTTGAAGAATTTTTCAAAGAGCAGGCTGGAAATGTCGTTGCTGTGTTTAAGCGTAAAGGAGAGATAATTGCTTACACTAGCATTTATATTGTGCTGAATATTGCAGATAAACTTACCTTTAGTGAGTTTGGAGAAAAAGTAGATTATCAGTTAATGACAATAACGCAGGCTTTGCCAAGCTTTGATGAACGGGCTCTGGGTGTGAAGGAGCGCAAAGAAATTGATCTATACAATGCTATCCTTGTCTTTCCAAAAAGAATTGAGGAAAGATAAATTATGGAGTTAATTGACTGCCACTCACACATAAATTTAGCCGAATTTGATAAAGATAGGGATGCTGTTTTGAGGGACGCGGAAAACTCTGGGATAATCGCAATTTTAGATTCAGGCGGCACTTATTCTGAATGCGAAAAAGTTTTGAAGCTTGCAGAAAAATTTAAAATTCTCAAACCCAGTTTAGGCTGGCATCCTGCAAATGTTGATTTGGAAGAAGCAAAAAGAACTGCTGATTTCATTTCTGAAAGTTTTAATGAGAATAAAATTTATGCAATCGGAGAAATCGGACTGGATTACTGGATTGTAAAAGAAGAAACGAGCCGCGAGCTACAAGCTACAAGCTTTAAGCTATTCATAAATTTAGCAAAAGAACTAAATTTGCCAATTGTTACCCATTCGCGCAGCGCAGGAAATTATTGCCGACAACCTCCCCGCCGACCTCGGTGTCGCAGCGATCGCCAGACGCGTCGGCATGAGCGAGCGGAACTTCTCCAGGCAGTTCAAACAGGATGTGGGCATG
>JBBIPJ010000116.1:1122-2624 GCA_037442905.1 archaeon | reverse complement strand
GGTTCAGATAGCAATAAAGCACGAAAAGGTTTAACCACACTTAAATACTAGTTTTCCATAATCATATTTGAGCAAATGGGCTCAATAATTTTATACACAGGGAACGGTGGAGGGAAAACAATTGCATCCCTCGGCTTGGCAATGCGCGCTGTTGGGCACAAGCAGAGAGTTGTTATCATACAATTTATGAAGGGCTGGAAAAATGTCGGCGAGTTTAAGATTCAGCGGAGGCTGAAGCCGAATTATGAGATTTACCAGTTTGGAAGGCCTTCTTTTGTGAATCCGAAAAAAGTTGAGAAGCTTGATGCAGAGCTTGCTGAAAAGGGCCTGAAGTTCGCGCGCAAAATTCTGAAGCAGAGAAAGAAACCCTCGCTTTTAATTTTGGATGAGCTGAATATTGCAGTTGCATTCAAGCTTTTGAAACTGGGCGAAGTCCTGAAATTTCTAGGCAAAATTCCAAAGCGCACAAATATAGTGCTCACAGGAAGGTATGCTCCGCGCAAATTGATTAATTTTGCAGACTATGCAATTGAGCTCAAGGATTTGAGAAGGCCGAAAAAGCCCATGGCTGCAAGGGCTGGGATTGAATATTAGCGGCTTGCGGTATGCGGTAATCGGCTTGCGGTAATGAGTTATGGGTTTTGGAATGAAAAAAATCCCCAGAATTTTAAGGATAATGTACTCTTCAATTGGCAAAACCAAGGCAGTTGTTTCAAGCCCAAGCCCTTTCAAAGTTTTAATCTCAACTCTTCTCTCACAGAGAACAAGGGATGAGAATACTGCAAAGGCAAGTGCAAAACTTTTCTCAAAATTTCCAAGCCTGCAAAAGCTTTCAAAGGCAAAAATTCCTGAGATTGAAAAGCTCATAAAAGCGAGCGGCTTTTACAAAGTCAAGGCAAAAAGAATTAAAAAAATTTCTGGTATTCTCTGCAAAGATTTCAAAGGAAAAGTTCCGGGCAGAATTGAAGAGCTTCTGAAACTCCCGGGGGTTGGAAGAAAAACCGCAAACTGCGTCCTTGTTTATGCCTTTAAAAAAGAGGCAATTCCTGTTGATACGCATGTGCACAGGATTTCAAACAGAATTGGACTGGTTAAAACAAAAACCCCTGAGAAAACCGAGAAAGAGCTTGAAAAAATTGTTCCGAGGAAATACTGGCTTGAACTGAATGAGCTGTTTGTGAAATATGGGCAGAGAATCTGCCTGCCAAGGAAGCCAAAGTGTGAAACTTGCAGAGTGAAAAAATTTTGCAGGTATTATTTAGAAGGATAAGAATGTTGATAGATATTGTCATGATGTTCGTATTTCTCTAGGCATACTCTTTTATTTAATTCATCTATTGAGTACACAAGAACAAAGCTTTTATCCAGATGGACTCTTCTGAAATTCTGCATCGGCGCCTTCAATGGTTTGAATTTGTAAGGGTCCAAAAGTATCTTCTGAATCTTCTTGTCTATGATCTCAAGCCGCCTCTTGTTTTTATGCATGAGTTTGTTAAAGGATT
>JBBIPJ010000116.1:423-1112 GCA_037442905.1 archaeon | reverse complement strand
GAGCCAAAGTTCGTACATCTAAATACACCCATTAACTCAACTTTCAATCCAGGCCAAATTCTTTTCCAAAATTTTTAACATGGAAAGCTTTTTCCTTTTGTGCCTTTTTTAGATCTTCAACGAATTCGGGCCTGAGTTCCGGTTCAAGGATATTTTCCTCGTATTCTTCTGCCATGACTGTGATTGCCTGCGATTTGTCCCTTAAATCATATTTTGCCTTTACAATGTTCAGGATTCTGTTCGCATGCTTATCTATGTCTATCAGTGCTTTTACCATATTAATGTCACCTTAGTTTGTATTAATATAGGATATATATAAATGTATGGAAGGTGGCTCTGGGTGCCGAGAAAGCCGAAGTGCCAAATTTGCAGAGTAAGAAAATATTGTAAGCATTACAAAAGTATTATTTAGACTCCTCTACAATTCTTCCAATAATTTCATCAATCTCCTGGGGCAGAGCTTCAAAATCAACATTTGGAAAAACCTTCTCAAGCATTCCTGCCCTCAGAGTGCTTATAAAAGTTTTTCCATTCAAAGCATAGACATTTATTTTGCAGGGCATGCACAAACTTAATTTTATGTCCTTTTGAAGCATCTGACTAGAGTACTTTGCACTGCATATTTCAATGATTTTCAATGGTTCAATTTTGATTCCTTTCTCAGCAAGAATCTTCTGGACATCATGGAT
>JBBIPJ010000116.1:0-410 GCA_037442905.1 archaeon | reverse complement strand
CCAGCCAACAGCAGAGACATTTTTCTCAACACTTGAAACTGCTTCATCAAAATTTTTTCAGTTGAGACTGTGCAGAAGAATGAAACTTTTTTGTGCTCAATCATCATGCACTTGTTCATAACAACTTTCATTCCCGCCCCCTCTGCTTTTTTTGCAGCTTCTTCATTTGAGATTCCCAACTGCATCCATATAACTTCCGGCTTCCCAAATTTCTGCCTTAATTCAACTGCCTCATTTATAATCTGCGGAACATCCTGCGAAGGCCTAAAAATGTCAACAATGCCGATTGTTTCGCAGAGCTCTTCAGGAATTTCAAGCAGACTTTTGTAGCATTTTTCCCCGAGAATATCAGATGCAAAAGGATTTATTGGAATTATTATTCTTCATTACATCGGTCTCATTATTATCTA
>JBBIPJ010000115.1:0-2631 GCA_037442905.1 archaeon | reverse complement strand
TTAAACATAAGAAATATCATACAAAAGATTTACACCTGAAAATATGGTGCGCTAGCCGGGATTTTCTTCAGCGGGTATCCGTTTTTGCGATGCGAAGCATCGCATGCCTTTTCTTTTGGATGCCCAGGAGCCTTTTCTTTTCGCGAAAAGAAAAGGCTGCTGTTTTGAACCCGGACCACTACCGTGGCAGGGTAGAGTCCTACCGTTAGACTACCAGCGCACTTTATTTTTGTAAGCGGCAGCTACTTTTCTTTGGTCGAGCTTTCTTTTCTTGAAAAAGAAAGGTCGTTACGGCTACCAGCGCACATTATGTCCAAATTATGGACTTGCTTAATTTTGCCACATTCAAATCAGTTGCCACATTTTGCCACTCCTGAAAGTATAGATGCACAGCTTTAAAAATGTTTTGAAACTACTAACTTTACCTTTTTTGCGTTCATGGTTCATAATTTATATATATGCATTTAAACATTTTCTTATAATTATGTCCCTCACACCTGCTTTGGGCAAACTGGAAATAATTGCAATTAAGCCAAACACTCTTGATTTTGAAAATTTTTATAAACTCTATGTTGCTGCTTTTCCTGACCCAAACGAAAGAGATTCGAAAGAATGGATTGCAGAATATACCAGCGATAAATATGCAAAGGAAAGTATAAAGAAAGGGCACTTAGTAAAAGTAATAGCTGTCAAATCAAAAAAAGCCGGAATTGTCGGCTTTGCAATAACAGAAACAATCGCAGCAACTAGAAATACTGCCTTTGGAATTATTTGGTATGTTGTGTCAGCAAAAGAATTTTTCAGGCATGGTTTGGGGACTATTTTAGTTGAAAACGCCATAGTTGAAATGAAGCGCATAGCTAAAGAAATTTTTCACAGAAACTATTGCGGAACTTTAATTGAAGTTAACGATCCAACTAAAATGACTGATGAGCAAATTAAAGAAGATACTATGGATCCAAAGCACAGGCTTGTTTTTTGGTTTGGACGCAACTTTCTTGAGGCTGATTTTAACTATGTGCAGCCCATAAAGCCAGGGGAAAAAGGAAAGCCTGTGCGCTATTTGATGCAAATGTTCCGCCCCGAGTACATGCACTGGGAAAAAAGCGTTCCCGCAGATGAATATTCAGTAATTCTTAAAAAATTTCTGGAGTTTGGAATCGAGCTTGACCCTGAAAAAGATCCAGACTCAATAAAAATGCTCAGCGAAATAAAATCAAAGGGTGAAGTGAAATTGCTATGCTCAATTCATAAAGCAAAAGACGAAACAACCACAATTGGGGTGTTCTCAAGCTAAATCCTGTTATGGTACATTTAATCGGCGTTCCTGCAAAGAAACTTTCTCCAGAAAAAATCTCAAAAAGATATCCTCTGCTAGATACTGGAAAAAATGATTTCGGCATCTATGTTCCTGGTGATGGAATTATCAAAGGGCTCACGGCTTTTGTCGAAATCCTTGTTGGAACTGCCGTTGGGGAAGGAATGAAATTATATTTAGAGACGTACCTGAAAAAATTTGAGAAAAAAGGAAATATTTTTGTTGTGGAGGCAGAACATAAAGGGGAGAGAATTGAATTAACCTCAAATAAAGTGGTGGTTGCAGCAGGTCACTGGACTATTGATATACTAAAAAATTCTGGGATTTCACTGCCAAGAGGAGCTGTGAAGCGTTTTACTGCAAGGGTAGCTGAAGTTGAAACTAATTTTAAGGTAAATGAATTGCCCTTTGTGTTTGATGATGGAAATGGCTTTGAATTTGTGCCGCACTCAGATAACCTCCTTTTTGTTGGTGGAACTGACAGGATAGAGGTCCTTGAAGTTGAGCGTAATGAAAGGTATCTACAAAAACATATTATGCAAAATTTTCCTCTTAAAAAATTTGGAAATATAAAAATTCTTGGCATCAGAGACGGAATTATCACCCTAACAAAAGACAAAAATCCAATTGCAGGGGAGTATAATTATCACGGTAAATATGAGGGCCTTTACATTGCTGTTGGTTGTACAGGCGTCGGAATTACAATGAGCCTTGGGCTGGGGCAGTTGCTCTCCGATATAATACTTAACCAGAAAACAGTTCCGCATAAAGATGAATTGGTTCGCACTTGTGCTCCAAACAGATTTTAAAACAAAATCAACACCTCGCCCCTTATCCCCAACAGGTAAATTATAAAAAATATTATCGCGCCCCAGTTCAGCAGGACAAACCACAATCTTCCCCATGAAAACCCTGGGAATTTCCAGTCAGAAACAGGCCACAAAAACGGGGTTCCAAGAAATTCGCGGCTGTGAGTCGGCAAATCAATTAATATGTGCACTTGTGAGGGGCTGCGATTTTTGTTATTGCACCATCTCACCTCCGCAAGTGGCAATATTGACGTGCGACCACACCTCCGCATACCCTTAATTAATTATTTATAATCCCCTCTCTTAATAAGCCCTTAGTGGGGAAATGGTAGCCAAAAAAAATGTTATAAATCTGCTGATTATAGTTGTAGCCCTAATTTTTATTGTGGGCATCGCTTTGCGCTTTTACCTTGCTGAGGAAAGAACTTTAAATTTTTCCGGGCCGAACATTTACAGGGCTGTTTACATTTATGAGGCAATGAAAGAGCAGGGCTATTCAGTTGC
>JBBIPJ010000114.1:0-2636 GCA_037442905.1 archaeon | reverse complement strand
CAAATCCGATGAACGCAATAATTGTTGCATACCAGTGTTTCCTGATAATGAATTGCTGTTTGAATAAAATAGTGCTATACCATTGTACCTGTTGGATGGTAGATAGTTCTGCGAAATACTGTTTAAGTTAGAGTAGTAAAGGCTTATTCCCCTTGTGTTGTTGTATAGAAGGTTTTCCTTTACTGTGTTTGAATTTGAGAAAAGCAAATTTGCACCTATTGTGTTTTTGTATAATGAATTTTTTTCAAGCAAGTTGTGGTGTGCTCTATACATATTGAATCCATTGCTGTTCTGTGTTAAGTTGTTTCCCTTAAAAATACCATAATTTGAATAAGAAGTTCTAATTGCATAACTATAATTCAAAATTGTGCAGTTTTCAACTCCTATATAATTCCTGGACACAATGTTTATTCCATATCCAGAGCCAGGGCCTACCAAAAATGTATTTTGGCATGTCAAGCCAATATTGCTGTTTCCAAAACTCACAGAAACATTGTAATAAGTTCCTGGGCAGAAGGTTGTGTTCTGAGTTAAAAGCATATTTCCGCTTGGAGTCACACAGGTTGGCGGAGGCGGTAGGCACCCAGTTGTTATGTTAAACCAGTTATCAGATTCATCGTATGCCTGTGCATTTGAAGGATCCTTTGCCCTTCCCCATACTTTAAAATTTCCACACAAACCAGAGGTGTTCCACAAATATAATCCATCGTTAACCTCATTTATTGCAATTGTTGAATTTTGAAATGGAGTTTGTTTAAGATATCCCAAATCAATAAGCAGAGTATCACCATCAGGATCAGTTGCTGTCCAGTTTATCCAAATATTTCCTGAATAAATCCCTCCCCCATTTGGATGGAGTATTGTTATGCTTGGCGGATTGTTTGGCGCTGCTAAAACTGTGCAAATTGTTGTAATGTTATCCCCAACTACATCCTGAGTAGAATTTACATTAAATACAGAAACATAGCTCCCAGCTGACCAATTTATCGGAGGAGCGCATGTGAATCTTACATCATAAGTTTCTCCGTCCTGCAGAGTTCCTATGAAGGTAACATTTGAGCTGATTATAGAGGAGCCATTTCCGCCCCATTCAAAAACAAGCACACCTGTATTTGTTCCATTAGAGATTACTTTTGCATCTGCCCAAACTGAATTGCCTGGCAGAGTTCCTCCAATATTCAAGAGCGAAACATTCCAATCAACATTTTGCGCGCTTGCTCCCTGCGCAATTCCTGCGAGCAGGATTATCGCAAACACAATTGTTATTTTTTTCATTTTTGTGGAAAGTTTTTGAAATTCGCAACGCGCTTTGCGCGTTGATGCAACCTGCCTTTTTTCTTACTCCAACTAAAGAAAGAAACAATACTTAAAACCACTGCGAAACATTGCGAAAAAATCGCTTGTAGATTGCTCCTTTTGGACTAGGAAAGCAGAAGACCGTCCCGTTTATTAAAGGAAGCGTAAAAAAAGCTTTTTCAATAAACAGCAAACTATTTATATGACTTCCCACATTTATAAAAGTGGGTTAAAATGAAAAGTGGGAAAATAGAAATTTTGCAAGGAGTTGATTCTAAAGGAAGGATAGTAATTCCTGCTAGCGTGAGAAAAAAATTAAATATAAATGAAAATGACCGCGTAGAAATAGTAGTGAAGAGGGTGGAGCACAGAAGGTCTTTTTCAAAATACTTTGGAGAATTAAAAGGAGCTGGCGATGCGAATAAATTATTGCATGAGGAGTCGCCATTTAGATGAGATATTTAGATGCTAGCATTCCATTATGCGCAATAGTAGAAGAGCCAAAAAAATATATTCAAATTTCACAAAAAATTATGCGGGCACTTGAGTTTGGATCTCTTAGTGCTGTAACAAGTGTATTAACAATTTTTGAAATTTATCACATCCTGAGAAATAGAGAAAGATATACTCCAGAAGATGTAAAGGATCGTGTATTGGCACTGTATGATTGTGTTGGGTTGCAGATTATAGATGCAGAAGCAGAGCCAACTAAAGAAGCAATAGAAATTGCAACAAATTATAAAATTGATTTAGTTGATGCTCACAATTATTTAACAATGAGAAAACATAATATAAAAGAAATTTATTCAACAGACCCGCATTATGATAATTTTAAAGATATAAAAAGAATAATTTAATTATTTTTTCTCCTTTCCAGAGACAAAGCTGTTAATTTTACTAAATTGGTTTTTCCAATCTCTTTGGTTTCAACAATGTTTCTCTGCTCCAAAATTGCTATTCTTTTCGATAGTGTACTGCGTGGCATCTGCAAATAATGTTTGATTTGGGATTGCTTTGCTTTTCCTTTGTTTTCAAGCAGATAATTTACTATTGCTTTGTCTTTTTCATCCAGCGTGCGCATAATATCGTGCACTCTGGAAATGGGTTTAGCAGCTGTTTTTTGAAAGGTTTTTACAGGCTGAATCGGTTTTTGTTTTTGTGCATACAATCCATAAATTCCGCCTGCAATTGCAGCTAAAACAATTGGGAGTACAATTGAAAGATAAAAATTGCTCTGCCCCCTGCTTTCAAAAGTTTGAACCTCAAACGCATCAACAGCAAAGCTATTTTCGCGCCTTCAGAAATTAATTTTAACTTTAAAACATGCTTTCCTGATTCTA
>JBBIPJ010000113.1:0-2669 GCA_037442905.1 archaeon | reverse complement strand
CCATTTATTCGCACCACGCATAACGCATTACGCACCACCAACTACCAACCACAAACTACTTACTACAAACTTAATTTATTTCAAATTAATTTTTTCTGTTCAGTTTTCTTTTCAGTTAAATTAGAAACTCTTAGCCCAATTTGCCTGATTTTTCTCTTATCTTTTAAAAACTCATTCAAAAGCTCTTCAGCAACTTTGAGCAGTGTTGCAGCATCATTTACCGGAAATTTTATTGTGTTGCTTTTAATGTGTGTGTCAAAATCACTATATCTGCATCTCACAGTAATTGTTTTGCAAAAAATTTTCTCTATTTTTAGCTCGTTTTCAATCTCAGAAGCCATGATTGAAAGAGTTTTCATTAAAAGCTCCTTTTCTCTTGTGTCTTCCTGAAAAGTATAATTTCTGTTGTGCGATTTTATTTCTGTGTATTCTTCAACTTCACTGTTATCAATTCCACGCGCCATATTATACATATCCTCTCCGTGTGTGCCAAAAGTATTGGCTAGTAGCTTGTAGCTTGTGGCTCGTAGCTGTTTTATTGTTTCTATTCCCATTTCCTTTAAGCGAGCTTCTGTTTTTGGCCCAACTCCGATTAGCTTGCGCGGGCTCATTGGGTCTAAAAATTCCTGAATTTTATTTGGAGGAACAATAGTTAATCCATCAGGCTTTTGAAAATCAGAGGCAATTTTTGCAACAAGTTTATTTGAGCTTATTCCAATCGAGCATGTGAGCTTTTCGTATTTTTTGAGCTCTTCTTTTATTTTCTTAGCGAGATTTTCAGCTTCCTTAAAGTTTTTCGCTTTATCACTTATGTCCAAAAACATTTCATCTATACTGTATTGCTCTGTTATACCAGCATATTTTTTTAACCTCAACATAACACTTTGCGAAACTCTTTCATAGAGTTCATGGTTCACAGGGACAAAAATTCCATCCGGGCACTTTCTATGCGCGATTGAGATTGGCATTGCACTATGTATCCCATATTTGCGAGCCTCATAATTGGCAGTGCTGACAACTCCTCTTTTGAATCCGCTAATAGGGCCCATTCCAACAATTAATGGTTTTCCCCTGTATTCAGGGTGCTCGCGCTCCTCAACTGCTGCGAAAAAAGCATCCAAATCAATGTGTATAATTATTCTTTGCTTTGCCATTTTGGAAAGTATAAATATTCTTTAACTGTTTATTATTTAAAAATAATGAGCCTCAAGGATTATTTAAACTCAATGTACGTTTGGACAATTGTTCTGCTCTTGTTTTTAGCAGCTGCGGCAAGCATCACTCTAAAAATATTTTCCTGGAATTTAATTATTGCAATTTTTGTTTGCTCTGTTTTTGATATTTTAATTAAAAAGTTTTTTTTAAAAAAAGCGCTCAGTTTTCCTTTTTCAGCTTTTATTACTGGAACAATTATAGGCTCAATAATCACTTTTAATGCACCACTTTTTGCTGTTTTGACTGCATGTGTATTTGCAATTGCCTCTAAAAATTTGGTGCGGCTAAAATTTGGGCATATTTTCAATCCTGCAACTCTTGGCCTTCTAGTTGCATTAGCATTTTTTAACCTGGGAGATGAGTGGTGGGCAGCAATTGGGTTTAATTTTCTTGGATTAATAATTCCAATTTCTGTAATTTTAATTTTAGCAAACTACAAAGCCATGAAATTAAGAGTATCTATTCCTTTTTTGATTGTGGTTGCGGCGCTTTATTATATAACCGATTTTGTAAAAATAACTTCGCCCATAGGAATTTTAAGCTTTGTAAATGTTTTACCCTTTTACTTTGCTTTTATTATGCTCTCTGAGCCAAAAACCTCTCCATACAAAACAAATGAGCAAATTGTTTTTGGAATTTCTCTTGCAATTCTTTATTTTTCACTGGATTTTTTTGGAATTAAATTCCCATTCTTTATCGCTCTACTAATTGGAAATCTAGCATACGCTCTATATAGAAATTACTTTGTTCAAAGTGCTTTTACTCAACAACAATAGTTCCTTTCAGTGAAGGGTTTAAATGATCGTGGTAGTTCCAGCTTCCCTTTTCATTGAAGGTAAAGCTCCAGCTTTCTCCCTGCGCTAAACCTTTGCACGCATCAAATTTGCTTCCAATGCAGCCGCCTGTTTCTGGATAATCTGTGTGCGTTGGATGAACAGCAGAAGCTGGCCAATGAGTACTTGTATCTTTATTTGTAAATGTAACTTTGTCTCCAGCTTTTATTGTAACTGTGCTTGGATTAAAACCTGCTGATGTAATCTCAACAGTATTTTCTTTTGTTTCTGGAATTGCTGGAGTTGGTGGTGTTGGAGGAGCTTCTGTCTCCTCTGTTGTTGTTGCTGGAGTTTCTGGCTGTTTATAGCTAATGCATCCTGCAATTAATAAAGCAATTACCAAT
The DNA here is from genome assembly GCA_037442905.1 of archaeon. Taxonomy (GTDB): domain Archaea; phylum Undinarchaeota; class Undinarchaeia; order Undinarchaeales; family Naiadarchaeaceae; genus Naiadarchaeum. The sequence goes on along the minus strand of JBBIPJ010000113.1, from coordinate 277 downwards.
GCAAGTATTGAAACTATGCTTATTTTTGCTCTCATGTTAGGCGCATATAACGAATTCTTATTTATAAAGCTTACTAAAGGTTAGGCTTATAAAAATTCAAAAGCATAGAATTACTCACAACAGCCGACGCCGCTAATCAAAGGTATGATCAGCTGGCGCTCATGAGGCGATGTTCGCTGTGAAATTTGCGAAGCGAAATCGCCTACACAAAGGGTAGGTTTGTTAGCTAACCAATTTGATAGCTACACAATGAGTAGGTTTATGAGCTATTAAATAT
>JBBIPJ010000112.1:0-2696 GCA_037442905.1 archaeon | reverse complement strand
TACTATCATTTATTATACATATGTCGCCCAGCTTGCTTTTTCTAAAAAAGTTGTTGACCTACTTGTTTACGAGGGCTTAGCGATAAAAAGGAGAAGAGGCAATTTAGCGCTGATAAAAGCAAATCAAGGCTCTCTGGTTTTTAAATACCTTAAAATTGCCTATTCGCTCCGCAGCCTGCTGAAAACAAATTTTTTAGATTACTTAAAAGAGAATATGAAATTGAGTTCAGTGGTTTTGTTTGGTAGTGTTGCTAGAGGCGAAGATGATACTGCAAGCGATATTGATTTGTTGCTAATTGGAGTGGGGGGTATAAGCATAACAAAATTAGAGTCTCTTTTGGGGAGAAAGGTAAGTTTAATAAAGTATGGACAGAAAGAATGGCTTAAAAAAGCAAAAACAGATAAGGCTTTTTATGAGAGGATTATTATAGAGGGCATACCACTCTATGGGAGGCTGCCTGTTGTACTATGAGCCTTGAAGAATGCTTTGAAAAAAGTTTGTTAAGAAAAATAGAAGCTTCTAGGGAGATGATAGACAAAGAATTAAAATTAGCAGAGGATAATTTAAAAGAAGCAGAATCATTACACCAAATAAAGCATTTCAACGCTGCTGTTATCTTTATTTATACTTCCATGTTTCATGCTGCGCGCGCAATTTTATTTAAAGATGGATATTCTGAAAGAAGCCACGCGTGCCTTATTTTATACTTGGATGAAAAATATATAAAAACTGGAAAATTGGAAGAAAGATTTATTTTAACAATAGATAATTTAAGAGCAGATAGACACAAAACTTTATACAATACGCCGGCATCATATAATGAAGATGAAGTTGGAGAACTTATAGACACAGCTATTGAATTTATTGAAAAAGTTAAAAATATATTAAGGAGAAAGTGAGAATGGCCAGCACAAAAGCAGAAATCGGTATTATCGGCGGCACAGGGGTTTATGATCCTAAATTGCTAGAAAATTCTGAAGAAATTTCTCTTGAAACTAAATACGGAACGCCTTCTGACAAAATTACTTTGGGAATTTATGCAGGCAAAAAAGTTGCTTTTCTCCCAAGGCATGCGCGGGGGCATAAAATTCCGCCGCACAAAATTAATTACCGCGCAAATATTTCTGCATTAAAAGAATTAGGAGTTAAAAGAATTTTAGCCCCGCAGGCTGTTGGGAGCATGCAAGATAAATTTAAACCTGGAGATTTAGTAATTCCAGACCAATTCATAGACAGGACACATTCTAGAGAAAATACTTTTTTTGACGGCCCGCAAGTGGCACATATTTCAATGGCAGACCCATTTTGCAATGAATTAAGAGATTTATTAGTTAAAACTGGAAAAAATTTGAAATTTAAAATTCATGATCGCGGAACTTATATCTGCATCCAAGGCCCAAGATTTTCAACGCGCGCTGAATCAAACCTGTTTAGAAAATGGAATGTAAGCGTTATTGGAATGACTTTGGTTCCTGAATGTGTTTTAGCTCGAGAAGCTGAGATTTGTTACTCAAGTATAAGCATGGTTACAGATTATGATTGCTGGAAAAAAGGGCGTATTGTTTCAACTGCAGAAATAATTAGAACTGTAAAAGCGAATGAGAGCAAAGTTAAAAAAATTCTGCAAAATGTTTTGCCGAAAATTTCTTCTGAAAGAAAAAAATGTGGATGCGGAAGCGCTTTAAAAGGGGCTTTAGTCTAAGCTTCAATCATTTGTGCGCTTACCTGCGCCTTTACAACATTTGCAACATCTCTTTTGCTGAATTTTGCAGCCAAAATTTCACAAATTTCAAGAAAACGCAATTGATCATTCGGCTCAAGAGAGCGAAGAACAAAATAAGCATCAGCAACATAATCAGCTAGAGCATCAGGATTGTTTAAAATTTCTTCTGGTTTCTTTCCACGCGACGAGCTTAACAAATTTCGCACTGCTTTTTCCAATGCCGCAGAATTTGCATCAGCCACTTCCCTCAGTACCATGTTTTTTTATAACAATTTATCATATATAAGCTTTTTTACTCTTCAGTATTCAGGAAAATCTTCAAATGCAGGCGAATAATCTTTCCACACAGAGCGCGAAAGCAGTTTTTCTGTGCCTCTGACATAGTAAAGATAGCCCTCTGAGAGCAATTCATCAATAACAGCATTTGCTTCAGCCTTTGGAATTCCTTTTTCTTTTGCATTCTCAATAACTTCTTCCCTAGTAAAAGTAAGAGAATGCTCCTCAATCTCAAGAATTATGTTTTTTATCCTGCTTTTTGTGTCCTTTCCGGAATATTTTTCTAAATGCTTTTCGTAAGATTCCTCTGGAACAATCGAAATGTTCTCATCATCCTCATCGCGTTCTGTCATAATAAGTAAATTGCTTTCTTTACTTAAATAATTTTATAAATAGAGGCAATTAAACAGTATTGGAATGGCATATGTTACTATTATTGGAGGCGGGACTGCAGGATTGTTTCTAGCTAGAGAATTAAAAGAAAAGAATATTTCAAGTGTTGTTTATGAGGAGCACAAGGAGCTTGGAAAGCCAGTCCATGATAGTGGAATTTTCAGCAAAAATTTAGAGGAATTTGTTCCTGATTTAAAAAAAATGGCGCTTAACAGAGTGAAGGGAGCTAAATTTATCTCACCTAGTGGAAAAATTGTTAAATGCGATTCAAGTAGCACGAGACAAAACTTCTGCTTATAATAA
>JBBIPJ010000111.1:0-2697 GCA_037442905.1 archaeon | reverse complement strand
CTTTCACTTTTCCAAATTTTACCAAAGGATTTTCACTTCCCACTCTTGCTACAACAACCACTTCTGTATTTTCTGTAAAAACTTTTTTCTTTTTTTTCTTTTCTATTTCCAGCAATTTTTTCATCCCTTCATTTGCGCTCATTAAATTTTCTCCTATATCCAAAAAAATTAAAGTGTGCAGTCCTGCTTTTATATTTTCAGCCAAAATATCATAAGGACTTTCAGCCTTAAAAAAAGGAATTGAGGTTGCGCGCCCAAACTTATAAATCTGCAAGCCGCTCAGTCCTGCGGCCGCAGTGTAAATTGAGCTTCCGTGAATAATTCTAATTGGAATCCCGGCTTTTTTTGCTTCTATTAATAAATCAATATGGGTTGTCGCAGTTAAAGCATCCCCAGAAACTAAAATTCCAACTTTTTTTTCTTTTGCTTCCTGCAAAAATTTTTTTGTCCAGCCCTCAAACTCTTCCCTGTCCAAAACTCTTATTTCATTTCCAATTTGTTTTTCCAGGGCAGAAATATCTCCCAGCCCCTGAGCCCCTGAGCCCCTGAGCCCCTGTAATCTGCTTGTGTAAAATTCCGCATACAAAACATCACAATCTTTTGCTTCTTCAAGAGCTTCTAAACTCATGCTTTTTTCGTTCCATAAACCCATACCAATTAATTTTAACATTTAAAATACCTCTTCACAAATTGTGCCTATGGCATACTTTTTCCCAGGTTTTTTGCGAGTGGCTGTCCAAATATGTGTGAGCAAAAAAGCTGTGCGTATGCTTTTTTCGTTCCACAATCCGAGTCCAATTAATTTAATCATTTTTATCAGACACTTAATTTACTTGGCCTATGGCATACTTTTTCCCAGGTTTTTTGCGAGTGGCTGTCCAAATATGTGTGAGCAAAAAAGCTGTGCGTATGCTTTTTTCGTTCCACAATCCGAGTCCAATTAATTTAATCATAATGCAAATCCAATTAATCCAGCTAACAGCATTGAAATAATTGTAAGAGCTAATGGCAAAATTATAAGCCAAGAAAGAGAAACATTCAATGACTGCTTAATATTAACATTTTTTCTTGCCAACCCAACCCCAACAGTTGCTCCGATTAAAGTTTGTGTTGTTGAAACTGGGATTCCTGCTGATACAAAAATTAGCATTATTAATCCTGCTGAAAGCATTGCAATAAACCCTCTGCTCGGGCTTAAATCTGCTAATTCAACTCCCAATCGCTGCGCTGTTTTTGGCCCCCATGTCATTATCCCCAAAATTAGTCCAGCAGTTCCAATTAAAATCAGAGTGGGAAAACTAACTTTTCCTCCGAGCAAACCAATTACAATTCCAACTGAATTTGCCCCTAGTGCAAAAGTTAAAATCAGCAGAGCAATAAATCCTGGAAGGAAAAATTTCATTTCAAAACTTTCAATTTTTCTTATTCCGGATTCTCGCGGTATAAGCAAACTTTTCATAAAATAATAAGTTATAAAAGCAATAACAAGAGCTCCAAAAGGACTGAGAAACATTGAAAGCGCAACTTTTTCAAGAGTTATAAAATTTATTTCTGCCCCTTTTATTAAAGCGTATCCTGTTATTGCTCCCACAACAGTATATGTTGTTGAAATAGGAATTCCCCTGTAAACAATAATTGTTGCAATTATAACAATTGCAATTAAAACAGAAAAAAGCCCGCTTAAATCCAATCTTATTAAATCTTTTGAAATTGTGTCCACAACTCTATTTGATAATAAAATAATTCCAAAAATTGCTGCAATTGAACTAAATATTACTGCAGTCTGCTTTTTAATTTTTGTGCTTCCAAAACTTATTCCAATTGTTGAGCCAAATGTACTAACGCCAATATTCCACGCTAGGTAAATTCCCATCATCACGCTTATCGCCAAAAGCAATTCCACCATATTGCTAACAATTAAATATGCCCTAAATTTAAACTTACTCAATGAAGCAAAAATTCAAGGCTGGCATTTATAGAAGCAGAAGGCTGAGGGGTTCTAGCAAGCTCACAAGGATGAACCCCTCGATAAGCGCCAGCCGATTATACTTTTCTCAAATGGAGGTCGGCTGATGGAAATACTGCCTGTATTGCGCGCTGACAAAAGCAAGGAATTTTACAAAACATTAGAAATTTTTATCACAGATGTTCATGCTTCTGTTAAGCATTTAAATGATACTGTGCGCAGTTATTCTGATGGAAAATCAAGAGAAGCAAGAAAATTAGCAAATTTTGTAATTGATTTTGAAACCAAAGCTGATTCTTCTAGGAGAAAATTGGAAAAAATGCTCTACAGCGGAGTTGTTTTGCCTTTTGGCAGAGGAGCGAAATATGAACTGCTAGAAAGTGTTGACGATGTTGCAGATAAAGCTGAACTTGTTGCAAGATTAATTTTAATTGAACGGATTCAGATTCCACAAAATTTGAGAAAAGAATTTAAAGAATTAAGCGGAGTGGTTTTGGAAGTTGTCAATAATCTAAAAGAAGCTGTCCTGCAACTTGATTTGAATTTGGATAAAGCAATTTCGCATGCAACTCAGGTTGAGTTAATGCGCGAGAAAGCAAGGCAAATAGAATTTAAATTAATTGAAAAACTTTTTTCAAAAATGCGCGCAGATATAAACATAATTTTGCTTAAAGAATTGATTTCATTAATAGCGGCAGTTGCTGATAAGGCAGAGGATGCTGCTGACCGCG
>JBBIPJ010000110.1:1020-2765 GCA_037442905.1 archaeon | reverse complement strand
TAAGCGGCTGCGGCTGTGGAAGGCTCAGGTCCTACCGTTAGACTATCGCCGCCAGCTTATGTCGCTTAAACGGGGTATGATAAGCTGGCACTCATTAGCCCACATTCGCTCTCTTCATTTAAATTGCCACTCGCGAAGTGGGCTGTATTTCTGCTTTTGTTTTTGCCAGCCTTGAATTATATGAATAGTAAATCTTAATAAACATTTCATTCATAATATTTATGTGGTAAAAGTGCTTCTAAACAGAGCTGGGGAGTTTAAAAAAGTTTATCTTGGTGCGGCAACTCTGCTGATTGCTATAGTTGTTGTTTTTGTTTTATTTAGGGGCGGGCCTTTTGGGATTTCAGGATTTTTAATTTTTCAGCAAACCGCGCAAACGGATTTTGATACAGGGACTTACAATAATACAGCATATGATGCAGGAGGATTTGTAAAACTTGCAAGTGGTAGTAGCGAAGGAACTTATACTTCAAAAGTTTTTGATGCAAATACAACTGTTGTCTGGAACAATTTAAGCTGGGGCGAGGGGCTTTCTTATCAGGAGGAGTTTTCAAATGATTCAAACACTTTGGGATTGTATCATTTTAATGATGATATAAGCGACAATGCTTTTACTGATTCTTCCAGCGGGCATACTGCTTTTATTGTTGGCGGAGCTTCACAAACAGCAAACGGAAAATTCAGCAGCGCTGCAAGTTTTGATGGGAATAATGGAAGTTATTTGAATATTTCAGATAGAACTGCATTTGATATTAATTCAGGAACAATTGAGTTCTGGTTTAAGCCTGCAATAACTTATACCTCGGGATTGAATGAGGAAAAACTGCTGTATGTTAGAAAAGTAAATGCACAGAATAATTTAAGAGTTAGTTTTGAAAGCAATACAAGCAAACTAAAATTCAGAATTAGAAAAGCAAATACAAATTATAATGCATTCTCAACCCAAGCGACTTGGAATGCAGGAACTTGGTATTTTGTTGCTGTAAAGTGGGGCTCGGATGGAATGAAACTATATGTAAATGGATTAGAAGAAGGCAGTAATTCATTTACAGGCGCGCCAGACTGGGCAGATGTTGGAGATTTGCATTTTGGAGCTGATTCAGACGGGACAAAAGCTTTCTATGGCTCCTTAGATGAACTCAGAGTTTCAAATGCGCAAAAAAGCGCCACAGAGATTTTAAATGATTACAAGCAAGGAATTTTAAATTTAAAATTTCAGGCGCGTACCTCAAGCGATAATTCAAGCTGGGGAGATTTTTCTGCTGATTATACAAACTCGCCTGTAAATTTAAATTTAACAAACAATCGCTTTTTCCAGTATAAAGCGCACTTTTCAGCAGAAAATATTTCTTATACCCCGGAACTTTACAATATTACAATAAATTATGAGGATGCAATATCTCCGATAATAAATTTCGTAAGCCCGACTCCAAATAATGGAAATTTATCACAGAACTGGACATACATAAATGTAACAATAAGTGAAAATACAAACTCAACAATTTTAGAATGGAACGGTGCAAATGAGAGCATGAGTGGAAGCGGAATAAATTGGTATGCAAATAAAACAGAGCTCGCAAATGGAAATTACACTTTCAAAGTTTACGCAACTGATAATTCAAACAATACAGGAGTTTCTGAACAGAGGTGGGCAAATGTTTACATTGCTCAGCCTGCTCCAGCTCCTCCAACACCTACTCCAGCTCCTGCGCCAGTTCCAACTGCTACAACAGGAGGTGGAAGTG
>JBBIPJ010000110.1:0-1009 GCA_037442905.1 archaeon | reverse complement strand
CTGCTCCTGTTCGAACAGCTCCTTCTCCAGAAGTAACTGCTCCAGCTCCTGCACCAGTTCCAACTGAAGTTGCCCCTGCGCCAGAAGTTGTAACTCCAATTGAGAATCAGACTGCTAATGTTACAGTAACTCCATCAGCACTAACAATTTTTGTTAATACAATTACCTCACAGTCAGGGATTTTAGTAATTGGTGCAACAGCAATTATAATTGTGCTTTCAGCATTTGCAATCTATAGGAGAATAAAAAGCAAACCTACAGAGACAGCCCAGCAATCCCAAAAAGAACATTCGCAAGAAGAAGGGCAACTGTAAAGTGTATAACTCTGCACGCAAATGTAACTGGAAGAAATGTTTTGAACTCCATTTTTGAAAATCCTCCAACTGCAAAGGAAACAATGTCATAAGAAGTCACAGGCCCTATAAAACTAAAAAGCACAAGGGTTGCAACCCCATATTTTGTAAGAAAGTTTTGAATTCGCACAGCTGTTGCTTTTTCAATTTTCTTTAAAACATATTTCTCACCCAATCTTCTGCCTGTAAAGAAATTTACAACATCCGCGCCTGTAGCACCGGCGGCAATAAAAAGCAGGGCAATAATAGTTGGCTTGTAAAGTTTCATAATTGGGATAACAACTATTTCATATGGGAATGGGATATACCACTGGCTTCCAATAAAGGCAATTAAAAATCCACCCCAAATTCCATGGCTCTGGGCATAATCGCGCGCAACTGAAATTATTTCTGGATTCCGCTCAAGTTGTATTTTTAAAAAACTAAGGGCAACAACTATAATTCCGAAAACTAGAACAAAAAACAAAATTATTTTTAAATGATTGTGGATTTTAATTTTCATTTTTCCTTATAGCTCTTTATTTCCTTTAAAACTTTGTCTAAATCTTCATCAGGCGGTTCGTGCCTTAAAGTAAATGGCATTTCCCCATAATATGGAATTAAATGGACATGTGTGTGAGGAACTTCCTCTCCCATTACAGACAAAAATATTAACT
>JBBIPJ010000109.1:276-2954 GCA_037442905.1 archaeon | reverse complement strand
ACATAAATTTACTTAAAAACCTCTCCTGTTTCTTCACTCCATAAAAGCAAATCCAGAGCTGCAGGATGAATTCCAAGTTTGTTTGCAAATTTGAAAAGTTTTTGCTCAATCTTTTGATATCTTTTTGGAGTTAAGGATTTTGGAATTTTTCTAATCACTATGTATCTAACTAAATTTTTCAATATGTGCCTATCCAAAATTGCTATCTCATCCGCTAAACCTATATTTCTTAAAAAATGTGAAGCTTCTTTTAAGCCAAGCCCTTTTATGTTTTTTGAAACCAAATTTCTAAGTTCTGTTTGATTTTTACTCTGTGCGCGCCAAATCTCTAAGTGGTTGCGCAAATTTGTTCCATTAAAAAAATGCTCTCTTGCTTCAACAACATATCGGGCTTTGTTATTATAAAAGCGGACTCCTTTTTTCTTTAAAACTTTTGAAACTTTTTTCCAGTTCCCATTTATTAATAGTCCATTAGAACTCAACTCTTGAACAGCAGAATCGCAGCTGCGTGCGCGGGATTGCGGAGTTAAGATACAAAATACTAACTCAGAAAAAAGTTTTCTCTTGGAAAAATTGTAAACGCGCTTAAAATGTTCCAGCCTTTCTGTTATTATTTGCTTGCGCTGCGCAAAGGAATCTAAAAGCCTCCCGTAGTCCATAGGAAAGAATTTAAACAGCGAATAAATAAAACTTTCGGAAAAATGTTGCCAACACATCACGCTATTATTGGAGTAATCGCAGCTGCAATACTCTATCCTTTCATGGGAATGAATGTTTTAATTGTAATTTTAATTGCAGTTGCACTTGATGTTGACCACTATTTTATTTATGTTTACAGAACAGGAAATTACAATTTGAAAAAAGCTTATGATTATTTTCGCGCTGTGAAAGATGGAAGCTCTTTTTATCCGCTTTTTCATATGATTGAGATTGCAGCGATTCTTGCCTTTGTTTCAAATTATTACCCAATTCTGCTTTCATTTTTAATTGGACAGATTTTGCACATTGCGCAGGACTTTTTTGAGGATTTATTTTTGCGGCCGACAAACAGAAACTTTTTTATACTTAAACTTTTATATCATAATTAATATCAAAAAATAAAATAGATGGTGCATGTTCAAAAATCAAGCGGACCACAAATAGGCATCACATTATCAGGAGGCTCAGTATTTGAGAACGCTGCTGATTTCCTGAAATCACTTGGAAAAATCGGTGGCTCGATATTTTTGTTTTTTATTTTAATGCTGATTTTCTTTGCAATTAATAAGCCCGTGTATGCACTGACGTGCATTTTTTATATTGCGACAATAATTGTAAGAATCCCTGATACTTGGAGTGATGCCGTTGCATTAGAAAGTGTTGGAACATTAAGCATACTCTTGCTTTTAATTGACGGACCAATATTAGCAGCAATTTACGCTTTCACCTCTCTCTGGCTCACAAGATGGATAAGCCCCTTTGGGCCAATAGAGGAGATAAGTGAAACTTTTGGTATGAGCATTTCAATGGTTGTGGCAATTTTTATCAGCCCACTTTTTCCACAGTTTGCAACAAAAGATTTGTTGATGTATATGATTTATTTCCAACTAACAAGATTTACTGTTTATATGATTTTGATTACTTTTATGGCTCCAGCAATTTTTATAACAGAAGTTTTTTACACAATTGCAAGTATTCCTCTTACTATAGTTCAATCCTACTTAATTTTATCAATAGCCGGCTTATGGATATTAAATTCGCATGGAACTACTGGCTGGGCTTTAATTCCATTCCAGAGTTTATTTATAAGATAGCTATGCCACAAACAGGGCAATTCTTATTTTTCTTTATATTTAGTTCAGAAAAAGCTGTTTGCAACGCATTAAAAGTCAATAATTTTCCAACTAGTGATTTTCCCTTTCCTACAATTAATTTAATTGCTTCGCTTGCCTGAATTGAGCCTATAACTCCTGGAATTATGTTCAGCACTCCCACTCTTGCACAGGTATCAATCCTTGTATTGCAGGAGAGATTTTTAAAAACACATCTGTAGCATGGGCCTCTTTTAGCATGAAATACAGATGTTTGTCCTTCAAACCCCAAAATGCCACCAAAAATAAATGGCTTGTTAAGTTTAACACAGGCTTTGTTTATTGCCTGCCTTGCATCTATGTTATCAGTTCCGTCAATCACAATATCGTAATCTTTTATTATTTTTTCCGCATTTTCTTCTGTTAATTTAAATGAATATGCGTGAATCAGAATATTCTGATTTATAGAAAGAAGTTTTTTCTTAGCAGTTTCTGTTTTAAATTTTCCAATATCCTCTTTTGAATAGATAATCTGTCTCTGCAAATTGTGCAAACTTATTTTATCATTATCAATTAATCCAAGTTTGCCAATTCCTGCAGCTGTTAGGTATAAACTTGAAACATTTCCCAAAGCTCCAATCCCAACAACAAGCGCGCTGGAACTCTTTAATTTTCTCTGCCCTGTTTCCCCAATTTCTTTAAGTGAAATATGCCTCGCATATCTCCGCAATTCCTCCTTGCTTAAATTTTTCATTCTGTTAAAATTAAATTTAGAAAATAAGATATATACGTGAAGGTTTAAATATCAGGAGGTTTTAAGTTAGGAACACTGGGAGGAAAAAACAAAGGCTTCATAGGTGGAATTCATAAACCTTTGTTTTTTGAAAA
>JBBIPJ010000109.1:0-266 GCA_037442905.1 archaeon | reverse complement strand
GCAGAAAAAAAGGTTACGCTAAGTGTAATCAAGGCTGATGTAGGCTCTTATCCAGGCCATGTTGTTGTGCCACAGGAGCTCTTGGATGAGTGCAAAAAACAATTGGAGAGTGCCCAGAAGAAAAAAGTAATAAATGATTTTTATGTTGCCCATTGTGGAGATGATATTAATTTGATTATGACACATTTCAAGGGAGTTGATTCTAATGAAGTTCACAAGCTTGCATGGGATTCATTTAAGGCAGCAACTGTTGTCGCAAAAAAAAT
>JBBIPJ010000108.1:0-2974 GCA_037442905.1 archaeon | reverse complement strand
CGCACCACGCATAACGCATTACGCACCACCAACTACTAACTACAAACTTAATTTATTTCATAGCGAACTGTTTACTGTTTACCGTATGTTCTTAACTATTTCATCCCCCATCTGTTTTGTTGTTGATTTTCCGCCCAAATCATAAGTCCTAACTTTTTTTTCTTTCAAAACTTTTATTACTGCAGATTCAATTTTCTTTGCTGCAGAATTTTCATTTAAAAACTCAAGCATCATTTTTGCAGAAAAAATTGCTGCAATTGGATTCGCTCTGTTTTTTCCAGCATGCTTTGGCGCGCTTCCGTGAATAGGCTCAAAAATTCCAAATTCATCTCCTATATTTGCTCCTGCGGCTAACCCGATTCCTCCGACAATTTGCGCAGCCTCATCCGAAATTATGTCTCCGAACATATTTGTTGTCAAAATAGTATCAAACTGCTGAGGATTTTTTATTAGCTGCATTGCAATTGCATCTATTCTCTGCGAATCAACTTTTACATTCCTGTATTTTTTCGCGATATTTTGCACAGCTTTTACAAAAATCCCGTCTGTTAATCGCAGAATATTTGCCTTGTGAACATAGGTTAAATGTTTCCTGCGCCTTTTTGCAGTCTCAAAGGCAAATTTTGCAATTCTTTCTGATGCTTTTTTGCTTATAACTCTTAAAGCAACTCCAGCATCCTTTCCAATTAATTGCTCGATCCCTGAATAAAGCCCTTCTGTATTTTCCCTTACAATAACCAAATCAACATTTTTCGCAGTTGAGTGAACATTCGGCAAATTTTTTGCAGGCCGAAGATTTGCATACAAATCAAACATTTTTCTCAGCGCAACTGTAACACTTGGAGGAGCTTTTGTGCTTTCAATAGTTGTAATCGGGCCTTTCAAACAGGCATCTGATTCCTCTAAAAAATCAATTGTAACCTCTGGAAGATTTGCCCCATATTTTTTTATGCAGTAGTTTCCTGCATCACAAACAACCAGATGAAAATTTATTCCCTTTGTTGTATCCTGAACAGCATTTAAAACATTTATAGCCTGCTCGGTAACCTCTGGCCCTATCCCATCCCCGCGCAGAATTGTGATTTTGTATGATGCCATTTACTTTATCGCCCCCAAAACTTTTTTAAAGAAATATCTCTCATTTATATTTGGAATTATGTAATTTTTGCTCAATTTATTTGCAGGAACAGAGCTTGCTAATGCTTCCGCAGCTTTCACAAACATATCATAATTTAATTTTCTCGCCCTTGAATCAAGCGCCCCCCTAAAAATCGCTGGAAAAACAACCGCATTGTTTATTTGATTTGGAAAATCGCTTCTTCCAGTGGCAATTATTTTTACATTTTTTGCTTTTTTTGCCTGTTCTGGAAAAATCTCAGGCTCAGGGTTTGAAAGAGCAAAAACAATTGCATTCTTGTTCATTTTTTGCAGAACTTTATAATTGATTAAATTCTTTGTTCCAGAAACCCCAATGAAAACATCGCTCCCTTCAATTGCCTCTTCCAGAATCCCGCTTTCCCTGTTTGGATTTGTTAATTTTGCAATATCATTTTTATATGCATTCATCCCCAAAGGCCTGTTTTCATAAATAATTCCCATTGAATCAGCAACTATAATGTTCCTGAACCCATATTTTGAAAGTATTTTTGTAATTCCATATCCCGCAGCTCCTGCGCCTGCAATTACAATTTTTATTCCCTTTGTATTCTCCCCAATAACTTTCAATGAATTTAAAAGCGCAGCAAGAACAACAATTGCTGTTCCATGCTGGTCATCATGAAAAACAGGAATATCCAGCTCATCTTCAAGTCTTTCAACAATCTCAAAGCATTTCGGCGCCTCAATATCCTCTATATTAATTAATCCAAATGAGGGCGAAATATTTTTTGCAGTTTCAATTATTTTCTCTTTATCCTGAGTTTTTAAACAAATTGGAATCGCATCTATGTTTCCAAATTCCTTTGCAATCAATGCCTTGCCCTCCATGACAGGCAGTGCTGCTTCTGGTCCAATATTCCCTAATCCAAGTACTCTTGTTCCATCAGTAATTATTGCAACAGAATTCCACTTATTAGTATAGAGGTAAACTTTTTCTTTTTCAGAAGAAATTTCCCTTGAAACATCCGCAACCCCCGGAGTGTAGAGCAATTCCAAATCGCCCAAACTTTTAATTTTCGCCCTGCTCTTAACGGAAATTTTTCCGTGCAATTTTTTATGAATAGCAAGTGCCTTCTCCCTAAGATTCATGCTCACACTTTTATCTAAACAACTTTATAAACTTTCAATATTAACTCTAGTTGTGAAGTAAATTAAGGTAGCGGGTATCGGGTAGCGAGTATCGGGACAAGGGACAAGAGTCCCGTATCCCGTGTCCCGAATCCCGATACTTCACAAATTTCAAAGAAAAATGTGCAGTACAAGTTCTCGCTCAGCTTTGAGGTGGGACTTAACTTACAGAACAGTTCCTCTTAGGCATATCCCCTGGCAATCTTTTGTTCCGCCGCGCTCACTTGTGTATTCACTCTCAAAATACAGAGTTAAAAGAGGAAATGCTCTGGATATTTGCTGCGGCGCAGGCACAAATTCACTTTATCTAGCAAAAAAAGGATTTTCTGTTTACGGAATTGACATAAGCAAAAAAGCAATTCAAATTGCAAAAAGCAGAGCAGAAAATGGAAACTTAAAAATTAATTTTAGAGTTGGTGATGTAATTCCTCTTCCATATAAAAGCAACTTTTTTACTCTTGTTTTTGACCGCGGCTGCTTCCATCACATAAAACCGAATTTGCGCGAAAAATTTGTTAATGGAATTGCGCGAATTTTAAAAAAAGGCAGTTATTATTATTTGCAGGCTTTTTCAAATGTTATGCGCTTAAATTATGGTTATACTTTTTCAAAAAAGGATATTAGATATTATTTTAATCCTAAATTCAAAATTTTGCGGTTTGGAACCACAACCCACAAAGAGCCGATG
>JBBIPJ010000107.1:0-3007 GCA_037442905.1 archaeon | reverse complement strand
TTCAAGAAATAAATGCCAGTTGGTGGCTCAATCTTGATATAGCTTCTCCAAAAGGTATTATATCTAGGCAAGGTCAATTTGATGGGATAAGAAGTTTTAAGGAGCATGGTTTAATAACAGCAATTCATCAATTAAGCGGGCCAAAATTAAGATTTTCTATTGGTAAAATAAATGATATGCGCAATCTACTCCTTAGATATCTAGATCAAGCAGGGCCACTTAGAAAATTTAATAAAAAGACAATCAAAGATTTGTTTTCCTGGTATCATTCTGTAAAAAGAAGACAGTTTTAATCAGATTTAGTCCCCTCTAATTCATTCATTAATGCTTGCGCATCCTCAACAATTCTATTTAATGATTTTTTCATTCTCTGTTTTTGTTCATCCACGGACTCATAAAGCCGATATTTTTTAATAGCATTCGCAAAATCATCTCCCTCAATTTTTGTATATGGATTTTTGTTCAATTCTCGAGAAACATCTTTGCAAATTTCAGCAAGCCATTTATTCATTTCTATCTTTGCTCGCTTAGAAATAATTTTATCACGATCAATTACTTCTCTCATAACCCTTACAACAGCCGCGTTTGGAAAAGGTAATTTCGCTTCTAATTCAGGAGTTATTTCTTCCTTCCCATTCTGAGTTTTTTTCATAGTTTCTTGATGGTTTAGAGCCATTCCTGTCCCACCTCAAATTTTTTAAAATGATTATTGCTACCTTTTCTGTGTGTGTATTTAAATACTTAATTGTCTCGATGCATATTGATTTTCGTTAAAAGTTTGTTAAGTTCGCGGATTGCCTACGGCAATCCGACACAACCTATTTTTGCTCCAAAGTTGTTACAAAAGCACCATCTTTTTCCACAATCATTGTATGCTCAAACTGCGCAACCAAGCCATTTCCTTTTTCTTTTAAAACAGGATACTGATACAAAGCTCCAAACTGATTTAGTTCCCTTAACGCCAATGCTAACTTTAATTTTCCAATTTTTCTCTCAATCCATCTTTTTGCAAATGGCAATTTTTCAAAATCTTTCTCAGCCATCTGCAAAATTCTGCGCCCTTCCATTAAACGAACAGGAATTTTCATTAAAAATTCATAAATTTGAACTTCCCTATCATCATAAACAAGCCCTTCCCCATTAGTGCTAAATGGCTCAATTGCAATTGCCATATTTTCTTCCAGAGTTCCGCCGGATTTTTTAACATTTGGAATTGTGGGCGCATCGTGCTGGACATATTGCCCAACCCCATGTCCTGTTAAATTTTCAATCGGTTTTACTCCGAAAGACTTCATAGTATTCTCAATTGTTTCCCCAATTTTTTCAACTTTAACTCCTGGCTTAACAAGCTCAATTGCTCTTTCCAAAGATTTTTGCGCAGCCTCAATTAACTTTATATGCAAATTATTTTTCGGATTTGTTGTGATTGTTATTGCACTATCTGCTATGAAACCATCAATCTGGACTCCCAAATCAAATTTTATCAAGTCATCCTCTTCAAGAATAATTTTGCAATCCATATCAGGAGTATAGTGCGCTGCAATATTGTTTATAGAAATATTTGCAGGAAAAGCAGGTTTTGCTCCTTCCTCTCTAATTAAATTTTCAATTTTTTCAGCAATGTCCAAGACTTTTGCCCCGGGCTTTGTTAGTTTCTCGGCTAATTTTCCGGCTTTTATAACAATTTTTCCTGCTTTTTTGTATTTTTCAAGAGTTTCAGAGTCCATTTTTAGCAAACCCCTCCATGTTCCCGGACCTCAATTACTCCGTGCCTGAGTACTTTAACTTTTCCATTAATTTGAATTACAGTGCTCGGCCCTTTGTATTTTGTTGCACCTTTATCTATAACCAAATCAACTTTTTTTCTAATTGAGAGCGGAACTTGCTCTGCGCTTACTGGACTCCTTTTCCTAGAAATATTTGCGCTTGTACTCGTAATTGCATGTCCAAATTTTTTCAAAAGTTTTTGCACAAATTCATTATCAGGAACTCTAATACCCACATACTTATTTTTTGTTACCCAGCTTGGAACAGTTTTTTTCTTTTTTAAAACTAATGTAATTGGCCCTGGAAGGAAGTTATCTATTAAAATTCTTGCCAAAGTATTTACATAAGCATATTTTTCAATATCCTCCTTTAAACAAGCAATCGAAAGAGCTTTCGTCTGCTCCCTGCCTTTAATTCTATAAATCCAATTTACTGCTTTTTTGCTTTTTATATCAGCCCCCAAACCATAAACAGTTTCTGTTGGATAAACAGTAACTCCGCCCTTTTTTAAAATTTGAACAGCTTTCGCTACAATATCTACTTTCTTATTTTTTCCTTTCAATTTTCTTGATTTCATTAACAATTTTACTGAACTTCTTCCCTTTAAACATTATTGTATGCATATGAACTTTTGCCGCAGCCATATCCTCTTGCCTGTCCCCAACCATAATTGCTTGCTCTGGCTTGCATCTTGTTTTTTTTAATGCAATCCTGAAAATTTTTGTGCCTGGTTTTTCAGCCCCAGCCTCCTCGCTTATAATTACAATATCAAAAAATTTGCTAACATTCAATCTAATTAATTTGTCCCATTGCTTAACCGCGCGCCCGTTTGTAATAACCCCCAGCTTATACCCCTTTCTTTTTAACTTTTTCAAAGCTGCTTTTACCCCAGGGAATGGTTTTAATAATTTAAATTTCGTATTGTGATATTCCGCAACCCCAGCCGCGATTATTCTTGAATGCAATTTTTTTGGGGTTTTATAAAAAGAAAGCAGCTTATCAAAATGCCCTGGGTAATTTGAGCCGTATTTTTTTACAATCTGCATTAATTTTTTGAAAGCCGGAGCGGTTTTTGCTTTTAATCCAGCACTTATCATTGCTTTCACGGCATTTTTTCTTGCATTTTCTGCAAGAAAGCGGCTATCAAAAAGAGTATTATCAATATCAAAGAAAATCCATCTCGCTAGGTGCTCTACGCTTCGCTTCGAGCATTTGCTCGCTAGCGCTCGCAAACCGCGAG
>JBBIPJ010000106.1:0-3079 GCA_037442905.1 archaeon | reverse complement strand
GCTCGTGGCTGAGCAGTTTTTCCAAATCTACTATTCGCTCTTCATTTTCCCTTATTTCTGAAAAAAATCTTTCAAGAGTTTTTGGCAAGTCAGCTGCTTTTACAGAAAAATTTTTTGCTGCAACTCCAATTTCCTCAAGGCTTACTTTATCTATTTTCACCCCATTTTTTTCCAAAGTTGAAATTGTGCTTTTTATTAATTCTTTTTCACTAAATTCCTTCTTTTCCAGAAGCTCTTTTCCTGCAACAAAAACCAGTCTTATAACCCCATCCTGGATTTTTTCTGTTTTTGTTATTCTGATTCCTTCAGTTTCAGAGGTATTATCCAAATGAGTTCCTCCGCAGGCCTGTGCATCAAATCCAGCAATATTAACAACTCTGATTAATTTTCCAGGAACAGCTCCGCCCTGATAAAGAGTAAATCCAAAGGTTTCCTCAGCCTCATGGCGCGGAGTGAATTTCTTTATAATTTTGTGCTTTTCATTCACAATTTTGTTTGCAAGTTTTTCAATCTCATATTTTTCAACATCAGTTAAGTTTGCATAATGCGTTATGTCCAAGCGCCCTTTATCTGGATCTATTTGGGAGCCTGATTGCCATATATGCCCTCCTAAAATTTTTCTTGCAGCTCCCCCAAGAATGTGCGCTGCATCGTGGTTTCTGGCAAGGTGCATTCTTCTTTCCCTGTCAATAATTCCATAAACAGTTTGCCCAACTTTAAACGCTCTTGGATTTTCAACCTGGTGCAAAATTACTCCTTTTATTTTTTCAACATTCAGAACTCTTGCCCCATTTAGAGTTCCAACATCATTCTGCTGCCCCCCGCCTGTTGGGTAGAAAACTGTTTTGTCAAGAATTACATAATTTCCAATTACTTTCAGAACTCTTGACTTGCACTCAAATTTTTTTGTGTCCTCATAATAAACAGGATATGTTTCTTTTATTCCAGAAACATTAATTTCTTTTGCAACAATTTCTTTTTTAGTCTGCACTTCAGGATGGCGCTCAGCAACTTTTGCATAGAAATTCTCAGGAATCTTTACTTCAAAATTTATTTTTTTTGCCTCTTCCTCAATTAGCTCAGGAGTTATTCCCTGCGAATCGTATAATTCAATAAATTTCTCATCACTTACCCTTTCTTTTTTTTCAATTAAATTTTGAACAATTTTTCTTGATTTTTCAATTGTATTTTCATATTTCTCCCTTTCAACGCGCAGAATTTTGTAAATCTCGTCCAGATGTTCTTTTAGTTCAGGATATTGCGGCTTCATATAATGGGCATGCTTTTCAATAATTCCTTCCAAATCAATTGCCCAGCCATATTTTTTAATAAAATTAATTATTCTCCTGTACAAAACGCGCAAATTATACTGCCCCCCAACATTTGAAGGCAACGCGCCGTCGGAAATTGCAAACAATAGAGTTCTTGTGTGGTCTGCTATTGAATAAATAGCAGAAAGTTTTAAAATTTCATCCCTTAATTTTTTTACATCAACTTTTAATTTATCCGCGATTTCTTTCCAAGTCTTATCAAGATTTTCAACTTCCTCAAAATTCAGCAATCCGCTGTAAGGCAAAAATCTTTTCACCAAATCATTATCAGGCATTATTCCTGTTTGCTCATACAATTCTTTAACCACTGTTGGAAAATTTGCCTCATAGCTTGTATTTGTTCCATGCGTAATCCAGGCAGGCCTTTCCTGCCCCATTCCCATATCCAGAACATTTAATTTTAAATTTCTCAGTTGCCCGGATTCTGTTACCTCATAGAGCATATACACTTGGTTTCCAATTTCCAATCCATGGGCAAAAAATTCCATGCAAACCCCGAGATTTCCACCTCCGCCCCACTGGTCCTCGTGGAATTTTATAACTTCTTTTTTCAGCCCCATTCCTTTTTCAAGCCATGTTAAAATATCTGCAAAATATTTTTCCTGGTTGAATTTTTTTTCTGGATAAAAAGCATGCTGCCCTATCATTATAAAACTTGTATAGTGCCTTCCAGTTATTCCAACATTGTCAATATCATTAAATCTTACACACGGCTGCGGAACAATTAATGGATTTGCAGGCGGCTCAACCTCTCCGTTTACAACATAGGGCTGAAAATCGTAAATTGAAGCGTTTGTCCAGTAAACATCATCCCTCCAGCGCGCAACAACAGGATATCTCTTAATCGGAGTGTAGCCGAATTTTTTGAACATTTTTGAAAACTCATCCCATACCTGAATAAAATCCATTTTTTTATTGGAAACATTTTGCCCAATAAAAGTGTAGCTTCCAGAGCAATTTGGATCTCCACATAATTTACTTTCTATAGTTGTCCAGAAAAATTTTCCGCAGTTTGCGCATTTTGCTCTATGGAAATTGTTCTCTTTCAGAGTTTTGACTGGATAGAACTTTTCAGGGTTTTTGTCTGTCCGCTTTTTTAACTCTGCTTTTAACTGCTTAATAATGTCCATGCCTTATCCTAGTTAGCTAATCTTAAAATATATAACTAACCCAATAAACTGTGAAGTAAATTAATGGTAGCGGGTAATGGGTAGCGAGTATCGGGACATTAGACAGAGTCCCGAATCCCGTGTCCCGTATCCCGATACTCACAAATTTCAAAGAAATGAAATCCAACTCCATGCTTGCAATCCTGCCTGCTGTTTCAATAACAGGAAATTTAGCGTTTAATCGTGCTGATATAGGCTCGTTAATTCTTTTAGCAGGCTTGATTTTTGCAGTTGAGCTTGCTTTCTTCTTTATCCCTGGAATTTCTGTTTCCTCATTATTAATTGCAATGGCAGCAATGCACTATGGATTTATTACAACTTTTATAGTCTCAGTAATTCCAATTGTGGCTGCGCATTTTCTTTTAATCAGAAGGCCAACAGTTTTTATTGCAGATATATTAACTATAATTCCAATGATTTTATTTGGGGCATATCTAGGAAGAACAATAATCTCACTTTCAAGTTTTTGGGGCTGGAGTTTGTTTGGAGTTTTATTTAGTTTAGTAAAATGGGGCGTAGCTTTGACTGTTGGCTATATGACAGGAGGCTCAATTGCAAAAAGAATAAGAGAAATATTTC
>JBBIPJ010000105.1:0-3149 GCA_037442905.1 archaeon | reverse complement strand
CAAATGTCCGCGGAAATACTGCACTTTTTCCTTTGCAGGGAAAATTTGAAACTTTGGGGCACGGAGATGCAACAATTCTGCGTCCTGTTGAAGACTCTTTCAAAGGACTTGCAATTACAACAGATGTAAATCCGAGATTTTGCAAATTGGATCCATATTGGGGCGCAGCAAGTTCTGTTGAAGAGAGTTTTAGAAACATTGTTTCAGTTGGCGCAACTCCGCACACAATGGTTGACTGTTTGAATTTTGCAAACCCTGAAAAAGAGGAAAACATGGGCTATATCTGGAAGTGCGCAGATGGAATGCATTTTGCAGCGCGCGAATTTAATGTTCCATTTGTTTCAGGGAATGTAAGTTTGTATAATGAGTCGCACGCAGGCCCCATCTTACCTACGCCAACAATCATGACAATGGGGATTATAGATGATGTGCGAAAATCTGTGAGCGCAGATGTGAAGGGCGCTGAAAATAATTTGTATTTAATCGGAGAAACTTACAATGAATTGGGCGGAAGCGAAT
The DNA here is from genome assembly GCA_037442905.1 of archaeon. GTDB lineage: Archaea > Undinarchaeota > Undinarchaeia > Undinarchaeales > Naiadarchaeaceae > Naiadarchaeum. Next base: position 2,630 of record JBBIPJ010000105.1, on the reverse strand, counting down.
ATTTCAAACAAGTCCACAATTCTTTTGGAAAAGTTATTCCTCGTGTTAATCCAAAAAAAACAAAAGCAAAAATAAAAGTACTGCTTCAAGCCTCAAGCCTCAAGCTTCTAGCCAGTTGTCATGATTTAAGCGAAGGAGGTTTGGGAGTGGCTCTTTCAGAAATGCTCACCTCTGGAGGATACGGAGCAGAGGTTTCGCTTAGAAGACTGAACGGAAATGTAAAGCGCGCAGATTATAAATTATTTTCTGAGTCAAATGGGAGATGGCTAACAGAAGTTAAACAAGAAAACTCGGCTGAGTTTGAGAAAATTTTGCGCAGAAATAAAGTTTTGTTTGCAAAAATTGGGCAAACAACAAAAAAGCCGCGCTTAAAAATTGATAGTTTAGTTGATTTGAGTTTAAAAGAGCTTTACAGAGCATGGCATTCTCCGATTTACAAAATAGTTGAGGGAATAAAGTAATTTTAGATTTTTATAGTTTGCAAAAATATAAAGATTGCATAGATTGCAAGAAAAGTAAATCCATAAAATTTGCTTACTGCTCTTCTTCCGTGCATTAATGCGACGAGCGCAATTGCAAATAACAGCATAAAAGGAATATCAACAAAAACAACGCGTTTTGTTATTTCAATAGGAGCAATAATTGATGATAGTCCCAAAATCGCGCTTATATTGAATAAATTGCTTCCGACTAAATTTCCAATTGCCATATCTGAGTAGCCCTTTTTTGCTGCAAAGAGTGAGGTTGTTAATTCAGGAAGGGATGTTGCAAACGCAGCAAGGGTCATCCCAATAATTATGTTTGAAACACCAAGTTGTCGCGCCATATTAGCTGTGCTATCTGTAAAGTAATCAGCCCCTTTCAAGAGCACTGCAAGGCTAACAATGAATATTCCTATATTGAGGAGCAATCCGTTAATCATGTTAGTATACTACAAATTTTTCACTTAAATAGATTGGCGAACTATGAAAGAAAAGCGATTGTAAAATTTAGAAATTTCGCAAAAAGCAAATAAGTTATCACCGTATTGATTATTGAGTTTATCCAGTGTTTTGGCTTATCTGGAAGTGTAGCAAACCTTATCATATTTATCAGTATATGATCAACTAAAATTATTGTTAATAGCGAAACTAGCATAAGCTGATTAATTGGCATCACTGCCGCAACAAAACTCAATACGCTCAAATAAAAAATATCTGTTGTCACAAAAAGCGGGTTTGGAACTGCCTTCAAATAAGGCCCTACTTTTAATTGCAAAACCGACGCAACTACTGCAATAAAAATTCCTGCCATGAATCCATATAAATGTGCAGTAACTGCAATTAAAAAACTGTGCACCTCAATCTTCATTGAGTTGTTTAATAGATTTGATTTGCTGAGAACGCAAACAAGTGTAATAAATATTATTTTGAGAAAATTATCTATGAAAAATACAATCGGAATTATAAAAGTTAATAAAAGAATTAGTTTATCCCAACTGATAAGTACGTTCAGTATGCCTTTTTGTTCCCTCATTTTTCTGTTTTTTTTGCAGGGTGTATTCCTAAAAAATATATATAAATGTTCCTCTTGCTCAAGGGTAAGTTTAAAAGTAAGTAATTCAATATTATTTTGTGGGAGAATGAAAAAATCAGATATTAAAGTTTGCATAGTAAGAATGGAGGGAACCAATTGCGAGGACGAAACTGAAAGAGCTTTTCGCAGACTGGGAGTTTTTGCGGAAAAAGTCCACTTGAAACAATTAACAGGAGACAGCTCTGGCGAGCGAAGAAGAAAACTATCAGATTATCAGGCTTTAATTATTCCAGGCGGATTTTCTGCTGGCGATTATATCAGGAGTGGAGCAGTTTTTGCCTCTTTAATGCAAACAAAATTGGAAAAACAAATAAAAGAATTCGCAAATGAGGGAAAAATTATCGGCGGAATCTGCAATGGCTTCCAAGTTTTAACTTCTGCAGGCTTGCTGCCTGGAAATGTTGAGGCTGCTCTTACAACAAATGCAAGCTCAAAGTTTGAAGGAGGATTTAATTATGTAAAACATTTGCGCAAAACCCCTTTTACAGAAAATGTTGAGCTCGGAAAAGTCTTGAACTTTGCGCACGGGCACGGAGAAGGGCGCTTGCTTTTTGTGCCTGGAAAAGAAAAAAATTCTCTGAAAGAATTGCAGGAAAATAACCAGATTGTTTTCAGATACTGCACGCCTGAGGGCGAATTTGCAAATGGAAAATACCCTTTTAACCCGAATGGCGCAACTTTTGACATTGCAGGAGTTTGCAATTTGGATGGAAATGTTGTCGGCTGGATGCCGCACCCTGAAAGAGTTCAGGATTCTTTTAACCACTATGATTTTCACAGAAATAACAGAATTCAGGGGGATGGAACGATAATATTTGAAAGCATTGTTGATTATTTACAAAAAAAGTTTTGAGCTCTATATTCTATATACAACACTATTTAAATACCAAAAACAAAATTCTAATATGGCGCTAAAGGAGGGGCTTATATGTGCGGCTTTATAGGATTAATTTCTAGAGACAGCAATGTTGCTTATGATTTGTATGTGGCACTGAATACGCTGCAACACAGGGGGCAGGATGGAACAGGAATCCTGACTTTTGATGGAAATGATT
>JBBIPJ010000104.1:0-3180 GCA_037442905.1 archaeon | reverse complement strand
ACTCAAAACCCATAACCCAAAACTCAAAACCTGGGCAAACTTCACAAATTTCAAAGAAAAGGCTTACTACTAACTACAAACCACTAACCACAAACTCACAAAGGGTAGGCTGTGCAAAAATAATAAAGCCCAGGACAGGGTAGCAAGTGAAGCCTACCCTTTGTGACACAAATTATAGTTAAATAAAAAGCGGCGGCAAAATAATTACCAAGATCGCAATTATTATAACTATAATTAACCCTTTAAGCGCCTGTGCATAGTTCATCCCGAATGCCATTAGACTTCCTCCTAAAAGGCCGCCTAAGTGAGCTGCTTGTGCAACATTTCCAAATTGCTGCCCCTGCCCAGCAAGCAGAACAGGGATTACTAAAATAGCATAAACAACTGTTGCAAGCGCGACTGGCATTGGAATTAAAAAAGGCATTGGAGAAATTTTAAAAGGCCTTGTTAAAGTTAAGTAAGCCATTAATCCGAAAATTGCAGCAGAAGCGCCCACAACCATGTTAGCAGGAGGTGATGTTAAAATATAAACTACTCCTCCAATAAATCCTGAAACAATATAAACCATCATTGTTGGAGCAGCTCCAAATTCTTTTTCCATATTATATCCAAAAAACAAAAGTCCAAATGTATTTAATGTTATGTGCAAAAGATTTGCGTGCACAAACATATAACTAATTAAAGTATAGCCCATTCCGCCTGCAACTTTTTCAAAAGAAAGTGCATACTGCCTGATTAAATCAGGGGCAAAAAGAGCTGTGTAGAGAAAAATTATAATATTCAACAGCGCAATCCATGCTATCATTCCGCGCTGCTTTATCGCAAGTATCATTACAAAAAATAAATAAGCAGCTCCGATAAATGATAATAGCAGTATTATTAACCCAAAGCCTGCTGGCGAAGCCATTTTAAACCGTTAAGCGTATACTGATTATAAAGGTTATGGGAGTGGCTGGATGCTTGAAGCTGGACGCTCGAAGCTCGAAGCCAGGGCATCAAGCCTCCAGCCTCAAGCGTCAACACAAAGGGTAGTTGCTTATCAAGTGAAGTATTTGACCAATTGAAGCTACCCTTTGTGAAGCAATAACAAATTTCACAAATATGAAAGTGCTTCGACAGCAAAGCTGTCTCGCATTTTCATTCGCTAACGCTCATGAAAATCGCAATTATTGGAGATATGCACCTGGGCGCATTTCAGGCTGATGAGCGGCGCGAAGATAGCTTTGTTCAGGCAAGAGAAGCAGTTGAACTTGCTTTAAAGGAAAATGCTGATTTAATTTTGCTCACAGGCGATGTTTTTGATTCTCGCGTTCCTACCCAGGATGTTTTAGCAAAGGCAATGGAAATTCTTCATCTGCCAAAAAAGAAATATCCTCTGCTGAAGCAGGAAGCAGAGATTGAGAAATTAGAGAGAAAAAACGAAAAAGAAATTCCTCGCTCAGCCTTATTCGGAATTCCTGTTATAGCTATTCATGGAAATCATGACAGAAGGGGAAAGGGACTTATAAATCCTGTTGAACTGCTTGAAAAAGCCGGGCTTTTAATTCACTTGAATGTTGCAACAATAATATTGCGAATAGCCAAGAGCCAAGAGCCAATAGCCATTCATGGAATGAGCTATGTCCCTGAAAAATATGCACGCGAGGTTTTGCAGAAGTTTAATCCCACTCCTGTAAAAGGCGCAATTAATATTTTTCTTTTTCACCAGTCTGTTGGGCAGTACCTTTATTCGGATGAGGAGCATCCCACCCTGATGCTTGAGGATTTGCCCCGCGGTTTTAATTTGGTTGTTGATGGGCATATCCACTGGGCAGATACATATAGCGAGAATGGACTGAACTTTTTGCTTGTTGGCTCAACTATAAGCACGCAGATGAGAAAAATAGAAGCTGAAAGGCCGAAAGTTATTCACATTTTTGAAAATGGAAAAATAAGACAGAAAAAAATCGAAACGCAAAGAGAGTTATTTTATGAGACTTTAACATTTAACGAGATTGAGCCTGATTTATTGAGGAAGAAAGTTTCAGAGATTTTGGAAAAAATCCCTGAGAAAAACAAAAAACCACTTGTTAGATTAGTCCTGAAGGGAACAATAAAACATGGATTTGAGGCTGCTGATTTAAATTTGCATAAAATTGAGGAAGAATTCAGGGACAGATGTATTTTGCACATAGGGCGGGAAAAGCTTTTTTCAAAAGAAGCTGCACAGACAAGAGAAATTTTAGAGCAGTTATTAAAAAAACAGATTTCAATTGATGAGCGCGGATTACAGATTTTACAACAAAATTTGGCTGAAACAAATTTTAAGGACACCGAAGTTGTTGAACAGTTCCTGAATACACTGATTGAGGAGGGCGCAGAATCTGCTTATAAGTTTTTGAGAACTAAATTTAATAACTCTTAGCATTACAGAAGTTCCACATCAAACATTTCAGCAAATTCTTTAGCCCATCTTTTTATAAAATCTATAAATTGTTCCATTTCAATCTGTCGAACTTTAAGATTCGCAATTAGGCTTATCTCAAAGTCAGTTCTTCTCATTTTTTTATTTAGCGATTCTAGCCAATTTTCATTGTGCAGGGCTCCTACTATGCGGGCAGAATAATTTTGTGCATAATTGATGATTTCCCTATATCTATTGCCACCTCTTTCAGCCAGTGCACGCCTAAAACATTCATGAGCTCTATTTTCATTTCTTGCTAGTAGGAAACAGATTCCAGCCCATACAAACTCTTCTATGCCAGATTCAGAATCATTATAAAACTCCTGTCCCTTCATCTCTGCTATTTTGTATATTCGCTCGTAATCGACCATATTAATTATATATAGATTAAACTATTATTAAAACTTTTGAGGTGGAGGATGATAATTCGCTTAAAACTAAAAAACTGGCGCTCACATCACGAGAGCGAATTCAAATTTGGAAAAGGAGTGAATGCTCTAATTGGTATTATGGGCTCGGGCAAGAGTTCTGTAATGGATGCCATGTGCTATGCTTTATTTGGAACATTCCCAAATCTTCAGCAGAGAAAACTAAAACTGGATGATATTATCCGCACAAAACCGAATCAAGCACAGAGCGCTTTTGTTGAAGCTGATTTTGCAAAAGGCGGAGAGGTTTATACAGTATCCAGAGAAATTGCACTTAAGAAAGGGACTACAAATGTTGAGCTGCGAAAA
>JBBIPJ010000103.1:0-3213 GCA_037442905.1 archaeon | reverse complement strand
TGACTTCAAAAACAATTTCTTATTCTAGAAATAATGGCCCGCCCTTTTTCTTCTTACTTTAGTTCCAATGAGCTTACCAGTCTGGCGTGCAAGATCGTATATTTCCTCTGTCAGTATTTCTTTATTTTTTGCAACTCCCATACCTATAATTTTTCCCTGCCACTTGCTTAATTCTTTCCCTGCAATAAGTCCAGCTTGGGTGCCGCATGAGGATGAGGCGTGAATAATTGCATCAAAAGATATTCCTAATCGTCTGGAGTCATCCATAATTTCAGAAAAAGCTTGCGCATAACCAAGAGCGCCAATTGGGGTTGATCCCCCTACAGGCAAAAAGTAAACTTTTCTACCTTCTTTTATAAGTTTCTGCATCAAGCGTTTAGCTGTTTCTTCCCAATAGTTCCAATTATTAGAATTAACATGATGCATCCGAGCTCCAAAAATATGGTCAAGGAGCAAATTTCCTGTTGGCTTTTTTGGTTTAGCTCCACCTAAAACAAGATGTGCCTCTAAACCATTAGCTATTCCTGCAGCAGCTGCTATTCTACAAAAATTTGACTGATTTGCTCCAACAGCTATAAGAGTATCAGCATTCTTCTTAAGCGCGTCAGCAATAAGAAAATCCAGTTTGCGAGTCTTATTTCCCCCAAAACCAAAGCCTGTCAAATCATCGCGCTTACAATATATATTTACTAAAAACTCTTTAGAAATGCTCTCGAGTTTATATAATGGTGTTGGCAACAAAGACATCGATAGCCGCGGGAATTTTTTCAAGATACTTCTAATAGTTTTCATATTTTATTCGTACTTCATTTCCTGGTTTGTTATAGTAAGTAATACTTTGTATTCCTACAGTAACCTTTTTAAAGCCTTATATATTATAGTGTTTATTGGTGGGAATCAAATGGCAAAGAAAAAAGCTAAGGCAAAATCTAAATCACGAGCAAAAGCTAAAAAATCTGCTCAGAAGAAAAAGGCTGCGCGAAAGGTAAAACACGCTGTTAAGCGCTTAAGGCCAATTCCTGGAAAGCCAGCCACACTGGTTGTTGCAGCTCCTGAAAAAAGAATGGTGGGAAAAATTACTCACTATTACAATAAAATTGGCGTTGGAATAATTGAGCTTACAGATAGTGATTTGGCAGTTGGAGATGAGATTTCAATTGAAGGAGTGCACACAAACTTCCAGCAAAAAGTTCAGTCAATGCAAGTGGAGCATCAAGCTGTAAATATTGCAAGAGTTGGGCAGGTTATTGGCTTGAAAGTGAAGGACAGAGTGCACGAAAAGGATGTTGTTTATAAGATAATTAAGAAAATGTAATGCTTTTTTTAAATAAATGATTAAAATAGGATTTGCAGGAGATGTAATGCTGGGAAGGCTTGTTGGTGAAGCCATCCGCTTTGAAAGGCCTGCATATTTCTGGGGTGATGTTCTCCCTATTTTGCAAAAACTGGATTTGCTTTTAGTTAATCTTGAATGTGTTATCTCTGATAAAGGGGAGCAATGGACAAGAACTCCCAAAGTTTTTCACTTTCGCGCAAAGCCAAAAGCCATAGATGTTTTAAAAGTTGCTGGTGTTGATTATGTTTCCCTTGCAAACAACCACACCCTTGACTATGGGGAGGAGGCGATGCTTGATACACTCCGCCTTTTAGAAAAAAATAAAATTGCCTCTTCCGGAGCAGGAAAAAATTTTCTAGAGGCTTCCCAGCCTGCGTTTTTGAAAGTTGGAGATTTGAAACTTTCGGTTCTCTCAATTACAGATAATGAGCCTGGCTGGAAAGCTGGAAAGGATAGGCCAGGAGTTTATTATATGGAGATCTCAACTAGAACAAATGATTTTAAAGAATTGACTGAAAAAGTTAGAGCAATGAAAAAGAACTCTGATTTAGCAATTCTTTCAGCCCACTGGGGGCCAAATATGATTCGTGTTCCTTCTCCAAGTTTTCAAGAATTCGCGCGCGCTGTAATAGATTCTGGAGTTGCTATTTTCCATGGCCACAGCTCGCATTTGTTTCAAGGAGTTGAGGTGAGAAAAAAAAGCTTAATCATGTATGATTGCGGCGATTTTATTGATGATTATTATGTCGCTCCAATTGAAAGAAACGATCAGTCTTTTCTTTTTGTTTTAAATGTGCAGGATAAAAAAATTAAAAGTCTTGAGCTTTTTCCTGTTTTTATTGAAAATTTTCAGGTGAATCTAGCTCGCGGAATTCATTTTGAAGCAATCTGCGATAAGATGATAATTCTCTGCAATCAGTTTGGAACAAAGGTCCAGAAAATGGCTGACAGATTAATTATTAATTTATAGAAAAGCTTTATAAAGGGTGAATTCACATTATAGGCTACTTTATCTGTGAAGTAAATTAAGGTTAAATGTTAGATGTGGGATGTAGGATGTAAGATGTAAAAACATCAAACCTCAAACGTCCAACCTCAAACATTCACAAATTTCAAGGAGTTAAAAATGACAATGGAATATGTATACGGAGTGATGCTCTTGCACGCTGCAAAACAGCCAATCACAGAGGAGCATTTGAAAAAAGTTGTTGAGGCAAGCGGTGCAAAGTTTGACTCTGGAACTGCTAAAGCTCTTGTTTCAAGTTTGCACGGAGTTGATATTGATAAGGCAATAAGCGAAGCTGCAATGCCTGTTGCTGTTGCAGCTCCTGCAGCTCATGCGCCAGCAGAGAAGAAAAAAGAGGAAAAGAAAGAGGAAGACACATCAGCGGCTGCTGGATTGGGCGCACTATTCGGATAAGTAAATGAGGTAATGCGGTGGTGCGGATCGCACGTCTATAAATGCCGCTTGCGATTGTGCGAAAACAAGTTGCAACCCTTCACAAATATGGCAAAGAATCAGAGTTCTGGAAACATTGCACAAAAACTGAAAGAAGAAGCCGAGGCGCTTTTTAATAAAGGCGTGAAAATTTCTGCTGTTTTTAACAAACTGAGCATCGGACTTTTCATGTACAAGAAAAATCCGGATGACAGAATGAAAGTTGCCTATACCTGCAAAAAATGCGGGCATGTTTTTCAGGGAGAATTGGATTTAGAAATGCCATACACAGTTAATTGCGCAAAGTGCAATAATCTAATTTTTAAGCAGGAAAAAGTTCCGAAAAAAGGAATTGGGAAAGCTGCGAAATAGCAAATTAAGTTTGTAGTTAGTGGTGCGTGGTGAGTGGTGCGTAATGCGTTATGCGTGGTGCGAATAA
>JBBIPJ010000102.1:0-3219 GCA_037442905.1 archaeon | reverse complement strand
ATAATTCACAATTATTCTCCCAAATGGGCGCTCAATGTCTCTTTTTTCAGCTAAAAGATCGATTTTGTAAACAATTTCCTTTTCAGCTGTTTTTGGAAGCTCCTCTCTGAGAGTTCCTGTTTCCTTTTCCAGAGGAGCTGTTATAATTTTTGTTCCAACTAAGCCAACATTTCTCCTGGTTTCATAGCCGTACATGTTCAAAAGCTCTTCTGTGAAATCGAGCAATGTATTGATATCCATATTGTTAGACAAAAGTCACCTCTTCAAAAATTATGCCTATGGCATGTTTTTTCCCAGGTTCGTAAAGGAATGCAATTCCTTTACGCGCACGAATGCTTTGCATTCGTGCTGTTTTGCGAGTGGCAAATTTTAATGTTTGAGCAAAAAAGCTGCCAGGCATATTTAATAATTCCTCAGTAAAATCCAGCAATGTATTAATGCCCATATCAGATTGATGCCACCTCTTCACAAATTTCTAAATCACTTTTTTCCCAGGTTTTTTGCGAGCTCACTTCCTTCGCTCTTGCTGTGCGAGCAAAAAAGCTGCCAGGCATATTTAATAATTCCTCTGTGAAATCCAGGAGTGTGTTAATATCCATCTGCTATCCAATAATAATGTACGAGTATTTATTAATATATTTATCACACATAAAGACGCGCCATGAAAACAATTACTGAAGGAGAAATTAAAATTTTAATCCCAGAAGAAAGAATTGAAAAACCGACAAAAGCCACTGCTTTCTACAATCCGCGAATGATTTTAAATCGAGATTTTTCAATAGCTGCTGCGAGGGCGTTTTTCAGGCTACCAGCTACAAGCTACAAGCTACAAGCCAAATTGATTAGAGTTTGCGAACCACTTGCAGCCTCTGGAGTTCGCGCTTTGAGATATGCAAAAGAAGTAAGAAATACAAATGTTATCTGCGCGGATTACAAGAGAACTGCATATTCAATAATTGAAAAAAATATTTCTCTGAATAATTTGAAAAATATTCGCGCTTTTCATGAGGAAGCTGTAAAAAATTTATCGCGCGCGAATTATGATTTAATTGATATTGACCCATTTGGAACCCCTGCGCCATTTTTGGAAAGTTCTTTAAAACAAATTAGCATTAATGGGCTTCTTGGAATTACTGCAACTGATATGCCTGTTTTGTGCGGAGTTTACCCTGAACTCGCAAAAGAAAGATATGGAGGAAAAACACTGCGGACTGATTATTGCTATGAGCTTGGTGCAAGGGTTTTAATTTATGCAGCAGCGCAAATTGCAAAAAAATTCAAGAAAAGTGTTGAGCCGCTTTTAGTTCTTGGAGTGGATCATTATATTAGGATATTTTTGAAAATAAAGCCGCAAGCTGCAAGCTACAAGCTACTAGCCAATTTCAGATTTATTTATCATTGTTTTGAATGCGGAAACAGAAAAGTTTCTCAAACTGAGACTGGGCAGGTTTGCGAATGTGGGAAAAGCATGGAAGAGGCTGGCCCTCTATGGATTGGGCCGATTTTTAATTTAAAATTTTTGAATAAAGTAAAAAATGAAATTATTAATTCAAATTTTGGAGAAAAACCGCGTGCTTTTAATTTAATTAGTGCAATGATTGAAGAGGCGCAAAATCCAGAGCTGATAACTTTTTATGATATTCATAAATTCTGCAAAATCCATAATTTAAATGTGCCAAAAACTTCGGATTTAATTGAAAAATTAAAACAAGGCGGGTTTAAAGTTTCTAGAACTCATTTTTCAACAATTGGATTAAGAACAAATGCTAATGCTGAAGAATTAAAATCTTGCTTAAAGAGCCTCTAGCATCTTCTCTTTGCCAGCTTTATAATGCTTCCAGCATCTTATCTTCCATTCCCAGCTCTTCAATAAGTTCTTTATAACGATTTCTGATTGTAACTTCTGTTACTCCTGCAACCTCTGCAACTTCTCTCTGAGTTCTCTTCTCATCTGATAGAGTTGAAGCAACATAAATAGCAGCAGCTGCAACTCCTGTTGGACCTCTTCCAGAGACTAAATCTTTTTTGTTTGCCTTGTTTAAAATTTCAACAGCTTTTTCCTGAACTTTTGGACTTAGCTTTAGCTCAGAAGCAAACCTGCTGATATAATCAACAGGGCTTGTTGGCAATAATTTAATTCCTAATTCTCTTGTAATAAATCTGTAAGTCCTTCCAACCTCCCTTTTCTTTACATTTGAGGACTCTGCAATCTCATCTAAAGTACGAGGAACATTGTGCTTTCTACAAGCAGCGTAAAGCGCAGCTGCAACAACACTTTCCATTGAGCGCCCTCTGACAAGTCCTTTTGTAACAGCTTTCCTGTAAATTAAAGCAGTTGTCTCGCGGATATTCTTTGGCAATCCAATTGCTGAGCTAATTCTATCAAGCTCAGATAAAGCATATCTTAAATTTCTCTCAGTTGCAGTGCTAACTTGTCTATGCCAGCGTTTTAACCTGTAGAAAGATGCCCTTTTTGAAGGTGTTAATTTATACAAATCAGAAAATCCCTGGTCTCCAATACTTGTGCTTAAACCCTTATCATGCCTTGTATAGGTTAAAAAGCTCCCTGTTCTATCGCGTTTCTGCTTCTGCTCGTAATCAAAAGCTCTCCACTCCTGCGTTGTGTCAATCTGTTTTTCCTCTATTACCATTCCACAATCATTACAGAAGCGCTCTGCTCTTTTAGGGTCGTTTTTAATCTCTGTACTGCCACAATCAGGGCATTTCTCAACAGCCCCTGCTACTAAACCAGGTGCTTTTTTAGCCCCTGCTGGCTTTGCCTTTATTCTGTGTTTTACTCTCTTAGCCATTTTTTATTTGAAATTTGTTATTGCTAGACGCTTGAGGCTCGATGCTTCACAAGGGGTAGCTTCAATTGGTCAAGTGCTTTACTTGATAAGCAACTACCCCTTGTGTTGAAGCCTAGGCATCCAGCGTCTAGCGTCAAGCTTCAAGCCCTAATTTACTTCTCCAATATATATGTGCGAATTAACCATTTTCTCAGCTTTCAGGCCATGTTTTGGCTTAATGCTCAAATAGGGCGCATTTACAGGCCCAAAAACCTCCTTAATTTCGCCAATTTTCCTCTGTTTGTCACTAAAAAGTGGTTTATTTAACAATTTTAAAGCCATTTCCAGGCTTAAAACCGAGTTACAGCGAGCAACTAAGCTGCCATCCTTTGAAATGTGAATTACACTGCCAAAAAGTTGCATAGGTTTT
>JBBIPJ010000101.1:0-3222 GCA_037442905.1 archaeon | reverse complement strand
GCATAAAGATTTCTGTAAGAACAGGAGATACAACCCCTGCTGAAAAATCAAAAATGTTAAAAGAAAGTCCGCACATTCTTGTAACAACTCCTGAAAGTTTGGGCATAATTCTCTGCGCGCCAAAATTCCGCGAAAAGCTGAGGAATGTCCAATGGGCAATTGTTGATGAAGTCCATGCACTTGCCCCGAATAAAAGAGGCGTGCATCTTTCAGTTTCACTTGAAAGGCTCCAAAACCTCAGTGGAAACTTTACTAGAATAGGTTTAAGTGCAACAGTTGCACCCCTTGAAGAAATTGCAAAATTTTTAGTCGGCTCTGAAAACAATAAAGAGCGTTCATGCAAAATCATCGATGTACAGTTCATCAAACAACTGGACTTGAAAGTCCTGTGCCCTGTGAAAAACATAATAAACGCAACACAGCAGGAACTTCATGAAAACCTTTATACGCTTTTGGATTCCTTGATTTCAGAGCACAAAACAACCCTGGTTTTCACAAACACAAGAAGTGCAACAGAAAGGGTTGTTCATCATTTAAAGGAAAAATTCCCTGAAAAATATGTTGAAAAGATTGGTGCACACCACTCATCCCTTTCAAGAAAACACAGGTTTGATATTGAGGACAGATTAAGAAAAGGCGAGTTAAAGGTTGTTGTTTCAAGCACTTCTCTTGAGCTTGGGATTGACATCGGCTACATTGAACTGGTAATTTTGCTTGGAAGCCCGAAAGGGGTTGCAAGAGCTCTCCAAAGGGTGGGCCGCTCAGGGCACAGGCTTCATGACACCATAAAAGGGAGATTTATTGTTTTGGACAGGGATGACTTGGTTGAGTGTGCAGTTATGCTCAAAAATGCACTTGAGGGAAAAATTGACAAAATAAATATCCCTGAAAACTGCCTTGATGTCCTTGCCCAGCATTTGTATGGCATGGCAATTGAGGAAAAGCAGCATGCTGGGAATGCATTTTCCCTTATAAAAAGAAGCTACTGCTTCAGAAACCTTTCTGAAGATTCCTTTTATTCAGTGCTTTCCTATCTTGCAGGCGAGTATGCACTTGAAAACAGAAATGTTTATGCAAAAATCTGGTATGATTCTGAAACAAAACTCTTTGGAAGAAGAAGCAAACTTGCAAGAGTTATTTACAGCACAAACATAGGTACAATTCCTGATGAAGCATACTTGGAAGTAAAGCATGGAGAAGAGCACATAGGAATGCTTGATGAGGCATTTCTTGAGCGCTTAAAGAAAGGGGACATTTTTGTTTTAGGCGGGGACACATACAGGTTTAATTATGCAAGAGGAATGACTATTCAGGTTACGCCAACTCCCGGGCATGTGCCGACTGTGCCCTCATGGTTTTCTGAAATGCTTCCTTTGAGTTTTGATTTAGCATCTGAAATTCAGAAATTCAGGAGAAATATGCAGGAGCTTTTTGAAAAAGAAACTCAAAAAGAAGAAATTTTGAAATTCATAAATTCCTATTTGTATGTTGATGAGAATGCTGCGAATTCCATTTATGAATACATGCGCGAGCAGTTTTTGTATGCAGAAATTCCGCATGACAAAAAAATTGTAATTGAATTCTACTCTGGCTTTTCAGACAAAAAATATGTGATTTTCCATTCTCTTTATGGAAGAAGAGTGAATGATGCACTTTCAAGGGCAATCTCCTACCAGCTTGCAATGATAAAGAAAAGGAACATTGCAATCAACCTTACTGACAATGGCTTTTACATGACTTCTGACTCTGGAAAACTTCAAGTTTTAAGAGCATTCCAGAGCATAAATGCAGAGAATTTAAAATCAATTCTTGAAAAGGCAATTGACAACACAGAAATTTTCCGCAGAAGATTCAGGCACTGTGCTGCACGCTCTTTGATGATTCTGCGCTCATACAAAGGGCAGAGAAAATCAGTTGGAAGGCAGCAGCTCGGCTCCCAATTGCTTTTGAGTGCATGCAAAAGAATCTCGGAAAATTTTCCAATTCTTGCAGAGGCAAGAAGGGAAGTTCTTGAGGACTTGATGGACATAAAAAATGCACAGAAAGTTCTGCAGCAAATTGCAGATAAAAAAATTCAGGTAAAAATAATTGCAACAGACATTCCAAGCCCGTTTGCCTTGAATTTAATTGCAAGAGGCTATTTGGATGTTATAAAAATTGAGGATAAACTGGAATTCATAAGAAGAATGCATGAGGCAGTTTTGAAGAGGATTGAGAATTATGGAGATTGAAAAAAACCTCTTCATTTATGACTTATCCCTTTTCCTCAAAAAAGAAAAAGTCCTTGTAATTTCAGATTTACACTTGGGCTTTGAGGAATCTCTGAGAAAGCAGGGCTTTCTTGTTCCATGGTTCCAGTTCAAAGAGATAAAAGAAAAACTTGAAAAAATTTTCTCTCAGATTCCAAAACTAAACAAAATCATAATAAACGGCGATTTAAAACATGAGTTTGGAAAAATCCCAAAGCAGGAATGGGGTGAAGTGCTTGCCCTTATTGATTTTCTCCAGCAAAAATGCAAAAAAATAATTCTCATAAAAGGAAACCATGACACAATTCTCAGCCCGCTTGCTGAAAAACTGAATTTGAAAATTGAAAAAACCGGAGTAAAAATCGGAAAAGTTTTCATAACACACGGGCATGAAATCCCTGAAACAAAAAAATTCAAAGAGTCAAAAGTTGTAATAATCGGGCATGAGCACCCTGCGATTTCCCTGAGTGATGGGGCAGCAACAGAAACCTGCAAGTGCTTTTTAAAGGGAAAATACAAAAACAAAGTTTTGGTTGTGCAGCCTTCATTCTGCCTTGCATCAGAGGGCGCTGATATTTTAAAGGAAAAAACACTAAGCCCTTTCCTGAGCCAAAATCTTGAAAACTTTGAGGTTTATGCACTTGCTGAAAAACCCCTGTATTTTGGTGCGCTAAAAAATCTGAATCGCAGTATTTAAATACCACTTAAAACCCTAAACTTGATTTATTCTGTAGAAGGTGATTTTATGGCAGAAACTGAACTTACATACGATGAGGAAAAGCTCTACAAGCTTTTGTGCGAAAAAGGAGTTACTAGCGAAGACAAGGCAAAAAATGTTGACGGCATAACACAGATGGCAATCGGTGCATTTGGCCCTACTTTTGGCAAGGGCAAGGTTACAGACACTCTCACCAAGCTCATGGCAAAGAACAAAGTAAAGAGAAAGGCAAGGGAAAAAACAGCAGTGTACTTT
>JBBIPJ010000100.1:0-3246 GCA_037442905.1 archaeon | reverse complement strand
TAAAAATTGGAAATAATGTTCGCGTTCATTCAGGCGCTTTTATTCCTGAATTTTCTGTTCTTGAGGATAATTGCTGGATCGGGCCAAAAGTCTGCTTTACAAACGCGCCGCATCCGCAGGCTCCAAGGGCAAAAGAATATTTGAAAGGGCCGGTTGTTAAAAAATTTGCGCGAATCGGAGCAAATGCAACAGTTTTGCCCGGAGTTATAATTGGGACAAATTCTTTAGTCGGCGCAGGGAGTGTTGTTACAAAAAATGTGCCTGCGAATAAGGTTGTTGCTGGAAATCCGGCTGAAGTGATAAAGGATATTACTGAGTTGGAGTATCCGTTTAAGAGTTCTGAGAAACCTTACAAGAGGATGTGATGGAAAAGAGAATTATAAAGCGCGCAAAAATCCATTTCTGCGAAGAGGAAATAAACGCTGCTACTGAAGTAATTAAGAGTGGAAGATATGTAAAAGGCCCGAATGTAAAAAGTTTTGAACAGGAGTTTGCAAATTTTGTTGGAAGTAAATATGCAGTTGCTGTTAATTCAGGAACTTCTGCTCTGATTGTTTCACTTTTAGCCGCAGGAATTAAAAGAGGAGATGAAGTAATTACAACTCCGTTTACTTTTATGGCAACTGGAAATGCAATTTTAATCGCAGGCGCAAAGCCTGTGCTTGTTGATAGTGAGCAGGACAGCATGAATATTGACTCAGAAAAAATAAAGAACGCTGTTACAGACAAAACAAAAGCAATTATGCCTGTTCATTTGTATGGGCAATCTGCGGATATGGACCCAATTTTGGAAATTGCTGAAAAAAATAATTTGCTTGTGATTGAGGATGCGGCACAAGCTCATGGGGCAAAATACAAAGGCGATTCTTGTGGAACTTTTGGGGATTTTGGATGCTTTTCTTTCTATCCGACAAAAAACATGACTGTCTGCGGGGATGGAGGAATGATTGTAACAGATAACAAAGAGTTGTATGAAAATGCAATTATGTACAGAGATGCGGGCAGAAAAGAAGGGGATATCGAGCATAGCTATGTGCCTGGGTATAACTTCAGGTTAAGCGAAATTCATGCAGCGATTGGAAGAGCACAATTAAAACATGTTACAAAATGGAATGAAGAAAGAAGACAAATTGCAACTTGGTATGATAAATATCTTGCAGGAATTAAAGAATTAATTTTGCCAGTTGAAATGGAATACGCTTATCATATTTATCATTTATATTCGCCCCGCGCTCAAAGAAGAAACCAGTTGATTAAATTTTTGGAGCAAAACGGAGTTGAGGCTGGAACTCATTATCCTGTTCCACTGCATTTGCAGCCTGGATTTAAGCATTTTGGACACACAAGAGGAAACTTTCCAGTTTCTGAAAAAGCTGCTGATACGCAGATTTCGCTTCCAATTTATCCAGGGCTGAAAGAGAGTGATATTGAATTTGTGGCAGAGCAAATTAAGAAATTTTATAAAAAATAGCTAACCATAGCTTTTGTGCTTTCCAACCCTGACTTTATACCCCTGCTCTTCCAATTCTAACTCATTACTTTTTTGCCTAGGTTTCTTCGGCCCTGAGCCATAGCAGTAGATTATATCTTCGTCAAGCTCTATTAATTTCTGAACTGTGGAATTTTCTAAATTTAATTTGTACATCTGCGCATTTCCAACTTTTCGCGTCTTTTTTACAATTCCAAGGGCAACTAACTGCGGCCAAAATTCGTGTATTGTGCTCCACCCAACATCTGAGTTCTTTGCAATATCAGTAAGTGAATAATCAAATGCACGGAAAGTAATTAGAAAGTCCAGTGCTCTAATTAGAGGGTAGTCTCCCAGTACCTTTACAAATAGAGATTTCTCCATATCTTCTCTTTTAAGATACTTCTGTATGGTTTTCATAATTATCACTTATTATTAGCGAATATAATACTATAAATATCTTTCGCTTTTCTTGGATTAAGAGAGACATGAATTGAGTCCGGCTTTGGCTTTGTAAGCAAAAGTTCTTCTTTAATTAAGAGATGGATTTCTTTCTTAACCTCCTTTTTCATGTGGCCGGCAAATCCTTTGGTTAGATTATCAATACTAGTATGCCGACCGCCCCAATAGTCGTGCCTGCGAAGTTTTATTAAGATTGTTTTTCTGATTTCCGTGTCCATAAAAAATGCGCTGATAAGTAACTATATAAAATTTCTTTAACTCTAACATGCTTGCTGGAGTTTATTGAACGAACATGAGTAAAATTAAAGCGAGTATTGTAATTGCAACTCGAAACGAAGAGAAAACTATCGGAAAGTGTATTGAATCTCTTTTGGCGCAAAATTATCCGAAAAATCAGTATGAAATTATTTTTGCAGACGGCCGCTCAACAGATAGGACAAGGGAAATTATACAGAATTATGCAAAAAAAACAAAAAGCCCGAAAATAATTCTTTTAAACAATCCAAATATTGATTCTGGGAGCGGAAGAAATATTGGAATAAAAAAAGCTAAAGGAGAATTTATAGTTCAATTAAGCGGACATACAGCAGCTGACAAAAATTTATTAAAAGTTTTGGTTGGAAAATTGGAAAAAGCTTCGCAAGAAGTTGGAGCAATTGGCTGCATGCACAGAACTCCGGCAGATGCTGGGTTTTTGTCAAAAGTTTTTGGAACTGTTATGAGTTCTTATCTTGGCGGCTTTGGAACCTCGCAAATTCAGCCAACAAAAGAAATGTTTGTTGATTCCCTGAGTTTTTGCGCATTTAGAAAAAAAGTTTTGCTGGAAGTTGGATTAAACGACCCGAATTTTAAAGTCGGGCAGGATGCAGAGCTTAATATTAGAATCAGAAAAGCAGGCTACAAATTTCTTTATACGCCAAAAACTTTTGTTTGGTATTATAAAAGGAGCAGTTTTTCAGGATTTTTTGCACAAATGTTTAGATATGGATGGGCACGCGCAAAAATGATTAAAAAGCATCCAGATACTTCAAGAATTTTTTATTTTGCGCCGGCAATTTTTACTTTATTTTTAACTGGATTAATTTTAGCTGCTCTAAAAAATAATCTCGCGCAGTTTTTGCTTACAATATTTTTAATTCTCTACTGCGGTGCGGTTTTGAGCAGCTCAGTAAGAAGAGCGGATTCTGTTAAATTTATTTTAGCAGCATTTTTTGCCTATTGGATTGAGCATTTGGCTTATGGAATAGGGTTTTTGTATGGCGCTGTCAGATAGACTTAAATACTACTCTGCACACTCAAATAAGCAGGTAATATCG
>JBBIPJ010000099.1:0-3320 GCA_037442905.1 archaeon | reverse complement strand
TGGTGGTGCGTAATGCGTTATGCGTGGTGCGAATAAATGGTTATGGGTTATGGGTTATGGGTAATGAGTTATGAGTTCGGAACTCAAAACCCATAACCCAAAACTCAAAACCTGGACAAACTTCACAAATTTCAAAGAAAATGAAAACCGTCTACTGTCTACCGTATACCGCACAATAATCTTACTTTATCACCCCGCTCCAAAGCCTTAATCCAAAAATTACTCCTAAAACAGCAACAACTGTTACAAGAAGGAAAGGGGTCATCAGGTTAAAAGTCGCATCTGCCAAAATTCCTCCAAAAAGCATTCCAACAACTAATCCAATATCCTTTGATGTGTCAAAAATTCCAGTCATCTCCCCCCTTTTTCCCCCAGGAGTTATTTCAGTTAGCAAAGCCTCTGTTCCTGGGAATATCCAGCCTATTGAGCCTGCGCTCAAAAACAGCATAAAAACAAAAAGTGCTGGTGTTTGTGATAAAAACGCATAGTATGAACCTCCAAACAAAAGCAAAAATCCTGCCAAAATAATATATCTTTTTCCAATTTTGTCCATTATGAAGCCTGCTGGGAAATAAAGCAATGTTTCAGAAGCGAGCATTCCGCCAAGAACAGCACCTATAACTAATTCATTTATTCCAAAAACGTTCTGCAAAGAAAGCTGCGTGTATGTCCACTCAACTCCGATCCAAATATGCAGGAACAAAGAAAGCAAATAGAGCGGGAGTGCATGCTCGTGCATCTCATAAAACTCGCGGAAAAGCCTGAGCGCCTTTATGCGCATGTAAGTTCTTTTTTTTCTGATTTTTGTTTCAATCAAAACAATAAAACTATACGCAAAGCTCGCAAACAAAAGTGCTGCGATTATTAAAAAATTAAATTGGTCGCTGAAATAAAATGCAATAACTCCGCCTATCAGAGGCCCGATTATCCAGCCTATGCTTGAAATGCTCAGATAAACTCCCTCACTTTCTCCAAGCATTTCTTTTGGGGAATAATCCCTTACTAAAACAGCAGAGGTAACCCAAAAAGCAACACTTGTAACCCCAAAAAGCACTCCAAGCAGCGCTAGTATGGCTATACTATTTGCAAACAAATAATACAGAACCACAACAAGCCCAAAAATAAACAGCGCAAGCAAAAGCACTTTTTTTCTTCCATATCTGTCAACCAGTATCCCAGTTGGGACTTCTGCAATTATCGATGCAATATAAGGCATTGCAACTATTAATCCAATTATTGCAACTTTTTCAGCAAAGCCCTCAACATAAAGCGGAATTATCATATCAAAAATCCCGAGCGCAGTAATAACAATAAAAGCCATTATAGAAATTTCAAAAATATTGCTTAGAACAACAAATTCCCTCATAAGCCTTGCAGCCCTGGTCATATTAATGCGGAATAACAATTCCTAATATAAATAGTTAAATACTTTGAAATTAATTAGTGTTTATTATGCTATCACACCTTAATTATGAAATGTTTGCTGCAGAAATAGAGGCATTGTTTGAGTCGCAAACTGTAAAATATCCAGAGAATTTAAAGAAAAAGGCTTATGAAAATTATAATACTTTGTACGCAGAATATTTTATTGCTATAGATAGGATGAACAAAAGAGAATTGGCTGAATTTCTTAAAACCCTTTCAGTGATTGTTGATGACTTAGATGTGCGCTTGAGAGGAGCATTAGTAGATAACCGCCCTATGCATGCGCATCAGTTGCGTGCAGAACTTTTTGCGCATTTAATTTTTAAGAACACAGTGGAGGCATATTACTATTCTAGCGAGATAAGATGAGTTAATGAGCGGCAAAAAATAGTTAAATAATCAACAGAACTAAACAAAACTATGGATGAAGGCCAGCCTTTTATTTATATAATAATTTTAGTTCTGATAACCCTAGCTATTGCAGGCATAATTTTTGCAGTTATCCCAAAAAAAGAAATTGTGAACCGCTTTACATGCAGCTGCGAAATTCCTGAGCTTGGAAACAAGGAAATAACAGTTATTGTGCAGGGGAAAGATTTGCCTTCTGGGGTTATTGCGCCAACAAATTTAACCTTAAATGTCTATAATTACAGTGTTCCCTGCACCTGCGAAACTAAACTGCCTTTAATAAGGTGATTCAGAAATGGAATTCGGTGGAAAAATAATCCTTGTTGGAATTTTTGTAATTGCAATGATAGTCATAATACTCATGACTGCGCGCACATTTAAATTTGCAACAGAAGCGCAAAAAAAATGAATTTAAATGCTCCTGCGAGCTTCCGAATAAAACCAAGGTTGATTTGATTTTGCGCATAAACACTTCCTCTGAAACAACCCCTGAACCTTTGCGCGAAACTATTTTCAATGTTATAATTAACAATTCAAGCGTTCCGTGTAAGTGCAAAAAGTAAATATTTAAATCATTGCGTTCTAATTACAATTCCCCATGGCAAGAAAGGTTTGTGACAGCTTTTTTGCTCCGCAAATTCTCTCTGGGAAAGCAGGAGAAGAATTTGCTGCGCAAAAAACCTGGGAAAATGGTGAAGTGGTTTAAATGGCAAAAAAAGTTTGCGTTATTATTGCAAGCGAATCAGACAAAGATATCGGAGACAAAGTTATAGATGTTCTTGCAAAATTTAGCGTTCCTTATCAGTATGAGCAAGCCTCTGCGCACCGAGAGCCGAAAAGGGTTGAGCAAATTATTCTAACAACAGATGCAGAAGTTTTTATCTGTGTTGCAGGATTGGCAGGCGCGCTTCCGGGTTTTGTTGCAAGCTTAACAAACAAGCCAGTGATTGGAGTTCCAAAAAATGTTAAGCTAATGGGTTTGGATGCGCTGCTTTCAATGGCGCAAATGCCCGCTGGAGTTCCAGTTGCAACTGTTGGAATTGACAATGGAAAAAATGCTGCTTATCTCGCAATCAGGATTCTGGGATTAAAATATCCTGAGGTTTTAACAGGAGAGTTTTCAGGAAATCCAACTTCCCATTCCAGCAGTTCGCCTTTGCAGACTTATAATTTTGAGCCTCCTGCTTCAAACCAGTCCCAGAGCTCCTATGCAGCTTTCCCGCTTTTCTCCTCTGAGCCATCTGCGCAAACACCAACTTATACTCCTCCTCAAACTTCTCCGCCCATTCAAAAAATGGAACAGAGAAATCACATTCTTGGAGATTGGGGCGTTGAGGTAAAGAAAAAGGAAAGGCCGCGCGGGGACTGGTTGCAGTATTAGTGAAGTAAATTAAGGCTTGAAGCTGGAAGCTAGACGCTTGATGCCTAGGCTTCAACACAAAGGGTAGTTGCTTATCAAGTAAAGCACTTGACCAATTGAAGCTACC
>JBBIPJ010000098.1:532-3331 GCA_037442905.1 archaeon | reverse complement strand
ACAGGATTATTGTAACATTTCTGACAGATTCCATATCAAACTTAAATAATGCATTAACTGGATCTCGTTTGCTGAATAATCCATGTTTTTGGATAATATTTAACATCATAGTTATTCCAACTAAATTTGAAAAAATACCTAGGATGATAAAAGGAATCTGATATTTTAATAAAAACAAGGCGGCAGCCGAGAGTCCAATAATTGGTAAAACATCAGTCAGATGATGGGCACAGCAAGCGATCATGGATCCGGTAGAAATCCCGCCGGTTGTCGCAATTTCGGTGGTGGCTCCCTTAACTTTTTCCCGCAGGGAAATTCTAATATGGGCATATAATCCAACTTGGATGCCAAAACCAGCGACTAAAATCAGGATCCAATACCACATCTCACTAAATTGTTCAATAGCATGAGCAAATGACTCTGCAACAATAAGAATACTAAAATAAATAGCTAATAAGATTGCAGCTCCGATCAATCCGAATATTATTGGCTTTTTTGATTTCCCCATATCTATCATCTCAATGACATTTATCTTCTTTTTTTGAATGTTTCTTGTGCATATCTTTCATCATGAAATAATGCATTATTGGACAAAGCAGAAGTATAAACCAGAACAGATAACTTTTGCTTAAACCAAAAATATATATTGCGACAACTAACAAAAGTAAAGGCACACCACAGCATATCAACATCATTAGGCTGTGGTTGTGTCTTATTTTCTGAATTTTTTCTTTTACGCTTGTATTAGATTGTTTCATATTTTTTCCATGCCCATCTTGCGATAGGTTTTATACATAATAACTTTGCCATCAAGTTTAATTTCCAGTTAGATAATGTCGGCAACTTATTTTGAGCTTTTAACAAATAATTATAACCCCTTTGGCTTTTTAGTGTTAATTCCTTGTATTCATTCTGACCCTGCTTTAAAGAAATTTTATTATCTATTATTCTTTGTATAATATCTCCGCACTTCAAACCAAAATAAACACTTCTTCTAATTCCTTCTCCTGTTAATGGTAGGGTTTGACCGACAGCGCATCCAACAACAAAGATATCTTTAACAATTGGATTTTTTAAACAATAACAGAAAGAACCTCCATGAATCTTACCAATTTTTAGATTATAACTTTCAACAAACTTTTTTAAGTATTGTAACAGCTTTGGATTTCTTTCATAGCTGCCAATACCAAATCTTGCTGTCTTCTTGCATGGAAAAAGCCAGGCAGCACCATTTTTTATAATATCAGGATTTACAAAAAACCTAAGTTTATTATCTTTATAAGGTATTTCTGTTTCTATGCCAAAACTAAGCATATTTTTATTGACATAATTCTTTTTCAAAGAAGAAGCTAAAACTGCTTGCCAACCTGTGCAATCAACAATAATGTTTGCTTTGAAATTTCCCTCACTTGTTATAACAGTTGAATTTTTTACTCCTTTAACAGTAGCTTTTATAAAATCTGCTCTGTTCTGTTTAGCCATGGTTCTACAGAACCTCTTATAATCTATTGTGCAAAATTTTTCCGGTAAAGGAATGTTTACCTCTGTATCTTTAGTATGTAAAGCAGCGACATCAAAGGTTTTTAGTATGGATTTCTCACATTTGACGCTTTTAACCATTCTTACAGTTGTGCCACAGGCTGATTGTTGGTGTGTTCCTATTTCCTTTCTGTCAATCAACAAAACTTTGCCATCTGTTATTTTACTTGCTACTGCTAGTCCTGCGAAACTTGCTCCAGCTATTACTACATCATATTTCTCCATTTTCATGACTCTAATCAAGCTGGTTTATTAAAATCCTTTTTATTAAAAAGTTTTTCCTAATAAAAACCTAGCTAGGAAAATAAATGCTGCTCCTAATACAAGTTTCCATTTCATTATTGTTATCTCACTCATTCTAATCCCAACCATTCCATTGCGTTTAAACCAAAATCAAATAAAAGTAAATCCCAAATAAGGAATATAATCAATACTAGAATTACTTCTTTTCGTAATTTTGGATATTTTTTCCAGTGCCAAAAGACAGGAAGTGTTGTAAGTATAAGATTGGCTAGAGCTCCATATTCCACAAATGGCACGGGTTCTTCAACTTCCTCTATCTCGATGTCTGCTTCTCCAATCATTTTTTCACCTCTTTTCGTTTTATAAACTGTTCATTTCTTTTCGCTTAGCATGCCCCAGGCCAGGAAGAACAGCCCAAAGATGCCAGTTGCAATCGCATCATAGAACAGTATCTCATTTGGTATGCCCCAAAATGTTGTTCTGGCAAGCACACCTATCCAGCCCACAAAGTATGCCAATATGCCACATAGCACAAGTATCCAGGCAAACCATTTCCAAACTGGTTTCATTTTTTTCACCTCCTTTTTTATTGATTTTTATTTTTGATATTAAGCAAAGTATGTAACCAGCACCATCCTGTGAAGCTTTCTATTAAAGCAATCCAACCAACTATAAAGATTAGCCAGTTCACCCAATTGGTGCCATAATTTGGCGCCCATGGTCCAAGCCACCAGAAAGCCAAAGCAAAGCGCAGTATTCTATCCAACTTACCTAAGTTTTGTTTCATTTTATCCTCTCTTATACACTAATTACATGAATAACATAACCAATTATGATGAGAACAATACCAAGTAAACCCATTAATTGCTCGCGCTTCATTTCTTTAAGCACTGTTTTATCGATTTTTTGTTCTTTTATAACACGTTTATGAACAAGTAAAACTGTAATTCCAATTAAGATTTTTCCAATGACATCAAATGTCGCTCCAACAACAACCCAATTCATTTTTATCTACCG
>JBBIPJ010000098.1:0-522 GCA_037442905.1 archaeon | reverse complement strand
AACAAATAAGTTCATTTTCTCTCACCTATCCGCAACAGCCTCCGCCACTTTTTCTAGGTTTATTTAGGTACTCCTCAATTTCTTGTTCGTATTTACTCGCATGCTCATCACAGCAGAAATTTTTAGGGTGCGTCCCAACATAACCAGGAATTTTGACATCTTTCTTTACTTCTTTCCCTTTTTCTATTTTTGTTCTGCAATATTCGCATTTTTTTGCAAATAATCCCATTGTAGAACATATCAAATTTTAGATATATTTAAAAGTTTCTAAAACAATAAGAAGACGTTTTTATTTCTTCTTTTTTCTCTTGGAAGAAACTGATTTTGATTTAGCAAGTGCTCTTAATTTACGCACTTTGGAATCTTTACTCTTATTGCTAGCATACCTGCATTTTTTAAACGACCTTGACTTTTTAGGCGATTTCTTTTTTTTTACTTTTTTCTTCTTGACCATTTTAATAAGACAGCTGACATCTGGACTCGGTGAAAAAGTGCCTCAAGCATCAACCGAATCAACTTAAC
>JBBIPJ010000097.1:0-3331 GCA_037442905.1 archaeon | reverse complement strand
CTCAAAACCCATAACTCAAAACTCAAAACCTGGACAAACTTCACAAATTTCAAAGGAGTTAAATGGCCCGTTTTCCAGAAGCAGAAGCAAGAATGTTCAGGAATGTTTACATTTGCATGAAATGCAATGCTAAAAACCGCGCTGATCCCAGAAAAATCAGACTTGGAAAAGTTAAGTGCAGAGAATGCGGGCACAACAGGTTAAGACAGAAGAAACGCGCTGCAGGAAAGGGGTAAATGAATCTACAGGCGGGGAAAAAATGCAGAAAGAAGCTGATATTTTCCTTTTAGAAAAAAATAGTATATTTATAAATATGCCGTCTTTTAAAGGAAAAATTTTCCTTACAAATAAAAGAGTTCTTATTGAGCAGCCAAGCGCACCCTCTACTCTGCTTCTGATTTTATTACTTATTTTAGGCGGGGTTTTTATAGGGCTTGTAGTTGCCGCAATTTGGTATGGCTACAGCCGCAGCCATAAGAAAGAAATTAGTTTAGCGAGAAATAGCATAAAGAAGATTGAAGTTGTTAAGGGCAACGATTCCTTGGCAGAAGTTGGTGTTGCCCAAATCACAGCGAAAAGCGGAATTTATTACATTGTTCCAAGAATATCTGCATGGCGTTATAAAAACATAGAGGATTGCAAATCCTGGGTTAAAACTTTTTTTAAGAGCAAAACAAGCATTTCTTATGTTAATCCAAAAATTCTTAAGTATATCAAAGAGCAAAAAAAGGCTGGCTATTCAAAAGCAGATATAAATTCTGCTCTGAAAGAGGCAGGATATTCTGAGGAAGAAATTGAAGCTGGTTGGGAACAAATGGCAGGCTAGATAATTTGAACTTTAATAACATATAAATACAAAACAAAACAAGTAGTTTGAAACCATGGAACAAAAAAGCGAGCATGTCCAGGTAAAAAGTTCTCATCTATCGATTTTATTGTTTGTTTTTGGCTTGGTTGTTGGAGCTTTCGCAGGATATTATTTTGGAATCCAGCAGGGGTTGGGAACAACAACCGCTTCTGGCAGCCAAACGCCTTTTACAGGAGAAGAAACAGGGAGCAGCGGTTCGCAGGGAATAACAGTAACACGCGCTGAACTCTTTCCAAAATACGCAACAGATTTAAAATTAGATAGTGCCCAGTTTGAAACCTGCCTTAATTCAGGAAAAAATACAGCTGATGTGAATTCGGATTATAATACTGCTATTGCAATTGGTGCCACAGGTACTCCAACTTTTTGGATTAATGGAAATGGCTATGGCATAGGCGCAGCTCCTTATGATGAGTTCAAAAAAATACTTGATGCAGAACTGCAAAATCCAACAAATCGTTCATTAGCTTTGAGCTTAGTAAATTCAAAAGACCCAACACTTGGAAATAAAAATGCACCAGTTGTAATGCTCGAATTTTCAGATTTCCAGTGTCCATTCTGCCAAAAATTCTGGAAAGAAACTCTCCCTGAAATAGAAAAAAATTATATTGACACGGGAAAAGTTTTGTTTGTTTACAAAGATTTTCCATTAAGGCAGATACATCCATTAGCTCAGAAGGCTGCTGAGTCTGCTCTATGTGCAAAAGAGCAGGGAAAATTCTAGGAGTATCACGATACTTTGTTTGCAAAACAAACTGAATGGGCAAGATGAGGAAAAAAGGAAAATTTTTGTTTAAATACAAAAATACAATTTTCTTAAGCATAGTTGCAATTTTGGCTATTTCTATTGTTGCATACGCGAGTTTATTCAGGCAATCCAATGAAAGTGGGATTGAGGAATTGAGCGCAGAATTATTTCCAGAGAAAGGGTTTAAAACAAAAATAATCCTTGGAGATACAATTCCAAAACTTGTTGAAAGCGGGGCAATTGATTTTGATAAAATTAAGCAAATCTATGGTAATAGGCTAACAGATGCGCATTTAAAACTTTTAACACAGCCAAATTATGAGCCTTTAACACTTACTCCTGAAAATGCGAACTTTTTATTAACTGTTCTCTGGCCCCTGGGAATTTCAAATAAAAATCCAATTCTGGATGAGATGGAAAACTATGAAAGTGTTGCAAATCTTGCTTCAACAGGAGGCTGGCCTCTTGGAAAAGAGGATGCAATGGTTTATTTCAATAAAATAGAAATAATAAAGCTGACTCCGGAGCAGCAGGCAAATCTGGAAGAAGTTGCGCAAAACACTTTTCGGCCTTGCTGCAACAATCCAACCTCTTTTCCAGATTGCAATCACGGAGCAGCACTTTTAGCATTGTTAGAACTTGGAGCTTCGCAGGGGATGGGCAAGGATGAATTATATAAGTTGGCTTTGCAGGCAAACACTCTTTGGTTTCCACAGCAATATTTGGCAACTGCTACTTATTTAAAATCCCAGGGAAAAGATTACTGGAGCAGTGCAAAAGAAATAATGAGTTTTAAGTATTCCAGTGTTAGTGGGTGGATTAATAATGTTTACAAGCCTTTGCAGGAACAGGGCGGCCTGCCACAGGCAAGGGGTGCTGCAGCATGCGGAATTTAATTTTCAATAGAAAGGATTATAAAGTTAGGCTGACCTAATTCAGTTCATGAAACTTTTTAAAATTTTATCAGAAAGGCGCTACCTCGCAACTGCTGTAATAGCCACTTTTGCAATGTTAATATTTTTCCTAACTTTTCAATCGCTTGGAAATTTGGACATTTGGTTTGGTTTTATCAGCCCGCTGAATTTTTTTCTTTACTTAATTTTTTCAGTTTTGTTTGGAATAACAATTTCAGCCCAGTATTATTCATTTAAGCAAAAAACTCAGGCTTGTGAAATAAAAAGCTCTGCAAGCCAGGCAGGCTCTCTTCTCGGAATTTTTGCCTTCCAGTGCCCTGCTTGTGTCCCAATTTTAGCGCAGGCGCTAGGGTTTAACACAGTTATATTTCTTTCAGCATACAGAACTCCGCTCATATTAGTTGGAATAGTGCTTATGTTCGTGTCTATGTATTTGCTCGGCGCTTTCAAGCCTGAGAAATAGTTTGCTGCGCTATTTTAAAAATTTGTTGGCAAACCCATAAAACACCTCTCTTAATCATACAAATATGTCCAGCACCTCTTTAATTGTTATAAAAGCTCCAATGCCCATCAGTACATAAGAACTCAAAGAGCCTCCTGTTTTTCCAATAATAAGCAACCCGACCCCCAATACTATTCCAGCAACGCTGAGGGCGACAAACCATGGAGCTCCGCCACCTTTTGTGTTTCTTATCATAACCTGGTTAGGTATGCCTAACTATCTTTATAAGCTTTTCGGTTAAGTTGGCTTTGTGTAAAAAGTAAAAGATGGCTCGCAGCTTGCGGCTTGCAGTCATTTCT
>JBBIPJ010000096.1:1582-3340 GCA_037442905.1 archaeon | reverse complement strand
AATGGAAAAGCCCTGAAAAAATTCCGCGAAATTATAAAAGAGCAGGGTGGAAATCCGGACATAAGCATAAAAGGGCTTGAGAAAAAGATTGGAAAATATTCATACACTTTCAGGACAGAGAAAGAGGGCTATGTTACAAGAATTCATAACAGGGAAATTGCAGAGGTTGCAAAAGCAGCAGGCGCGCCTTATGACAAGGGCGCAGGAGTTGTTCTTCATGCAAAGGGCGGAACAGCTGTGAAAAAGAACGGAGCGCTTTTTACAATTTATGCTGAGAAACCCTACAAGCTGGAATTTGCAAAAAAAACTGCTGAGAAAAACAAGCCGGTTCTTGTTGAGGGAATGCTTTTGGAGGAGATTCCGGAGACTGTGATTTCAAGGCACTAAAAAAGCAGGAGCATGATTGATGAAATACATTTTGCTTATTTGTGACGGCGCGGCAGACAAACCATCAAAGAACTTTAAAACACCTTTGCAGAGTGCAAAAAAAAAGAATTTTGAGCTTCTTGCAAGCAAGGGAATAAACGGAGCAATGCAAGTTGTTCCAAAAAATTTGTATCCCGCAAGCGATGTTGCACATCTTTCAATTCTTGGCTATTCTTTGAAAAAAGACTACTGCGGGAGAGGTCCTTTGGAAGCACTTGGAGCCGGCTTAAAGCTTGAGAAAGGGGATGTTGCATTCAGGGCAAATATAGGCACAATTGACAAAAATTTTAAAGTTTTGGACAGGAGGGCAGGAAGGGTAAAAGAACAAAAAATTCTGAAGAAAATTGAAAAATCAGTAAATAAAATTAATTTGGGCTGTGAGCTCATTTTCAAGCACACAATTTCGCACAGGGGTGTTCTTGTTCTGCGCAGTTTAAATGGAAGGGTTTCAGACACAGACCCGCATGTTGAGGGAAAAAAAGTCCTGAATGCAATGCCTTTGGATAAAAGCAGAAATTCAAAAAAAACCGCTGAAATTGTAAATCTTTTTACAAAAAAAAGTTACGAAGTTTTGAAAAATTTAAAAATAAATCAGAACAAAAAATTTCCTGCGAACATTATTCTGCTTAGAGGCTGCGGCACTTTTAAAAAAGTCAGGAGTTTTTATGAAAAATACAGAAAAACAGGGGCGGTAATTGCAGCAACTGCCTTGATAAAAGGGGTTGCAAGGTATGCAGGAATGAAGGTGATTGAAGTTTCCGGCGCAGACGGCACAGAAAATACAAACATAAAGGGAAAATTCAGGGCTGCTGTAAATGCCCTGAAAAAATATGATTTTGTTCTGATAAACATAAAGGCAGCAGATAATTTTGGGCATGACGGAAACTTTGAAGGCAAAAAAAAGATGATTGAGAAAATTTCCAGGAATTTAAAAATTTTAATAAGGGAACTGGGCAGTACGAGAATTGCTGTAACATGCGACCATGCAACACCTGTGAAATTAAGGGACCATGCAACAGGGGTTGCTGTGCCGCTTTGCATTTCCGGGAATGGCTTAAAAAGCGATGGAATCAAAAAATTTTCCGAAGAAGAATGCAAAAAAGGCTCTCTGAAAAAGATTGAGGGAAAAAAACTTTTAAAAATACAGAAATTGCAAAGGATTTAATGAGGGTTGTATTAAAATAAACTATGGAGCAATCAATTAAATTAAGAACACTGCAACAGCCAAAAGTTTTGGAACAAAGCGTTGAAAAAGTCCGCTCTATTCTGGAAAAGCAGCAGTACGAATTTTTTGGAAAACATGGAGCAGTAAAAACTTGCCACTACACAAAA
>JBBIPJ010000096.1:0-1568 GCA_037442905.1 archaeon | reverse complement strand
GCACGGAAAAACAGCCTGCTACAAGCAGCAGTTCTATGGAATTCAATCGCATCAGTGCATTCAGATGACCCCTTCTGTTGATTTGTGCAATTACAACTGCACTTTCTGTTGGCGGCCGATGGAATATGCTCCTGGGCACGAAATTCCTTGGGATGGGGCAGATGACCCAAAAATGCTTGTTGAAAAATCAATTCAAGCTCAAATAAAACAATTAATCGGATTCAAAGGCGATCCAACTTCCGTTTCGCAGAAAGTAAAAGAAATGTTCCATTCAAAACATGTTGCAATATCTTTGAGCGGGGAGCCAACACTTTATCCAAGATTGGGGGAAATGATTGAGGAATATCATAAGCGCGGAATGACAACATTTCTTGTTACAAATGGCTCAAATCCAGAGGCTATTGAAAAGCTAATAGCCAATAGCCAAGAGCCAACCCAACTATATATTTCACTCAGCGCCCCAAACGAACAGCTTTATTACAAAATAGACCGCTCTCAAGTTAAGAATGGCTGGCAGTTGTTGAGAAAATCTTTGGAAACTATGAAAAATCTAAAGTGTAGAACTGTTGTGCGCCTAACTTTAATAAGAAGCGCAATGGTTGAGCCTGAAAATTATGCAGAGTTAATTAAACTTGCGATGCCGATGTTTGTTGAAGTAAAGGGCTATGTCCATGTTGGCTATTCTACTTACAGACTTCCTGAAACAGAGATGCCAGAGCATTCTGAGATAGTTGTATTTGCTAAAAAAATTGCTCCTCTTATTAATTATAATTTCAGAGATGAGAAAGAAGAATCAAGAGTTGCACTATTAGTAAGACCTGATATTAAAGAAACGAAGATTGATTTTTCAAAATTTAATGCTTAAAACTTGCAGACTTCTGCGAAAAGGCCTGAAAATCTTAGAAGTGCAGGCACAAGCAAAACCACAACTAAAAGAATAGGGATAAAAGTTCCGAGAGCTGCTTTTCCGAGTGAAGTTTCGTGAGCTTCTTTTGTTGCATAGAGCAGCGGATAGATTCCAAGCACTCCAAAGACAACAAAAACAAAGAAATTTATGCACTTTGGCAGAAGCAGCGTTAGAAAGCTGAGCAAGAATATAAGCGGCGCTCCAATGAGTGAGGTAAA
This sequence comes from archaeon, assembly GCA_037442905.1. Lineage (GTDB taxonomy): Archaea > Undinarchaeota > Undinarchaeia > Undinarchaeales > Naiadarchaeaceae > Naiadarchaeum. The sequence continues at coordinate 443 of JBBIPJ010000096.1, read as the reverse complement.
GTGTGCAAATCTTTCAAAAGTTCCCCCTCCGCTAATCAATAATCCAAATAAGTAAAAAAATGCTGTTATTGAGAGCCAGGCAAAAATAGCAACTAGAGGAGTTATCATTATTTGCTGTATAGTACTAAAGGGTGCTAATCCCAAAAACGAAACCCCTTCAAGTTTGAGAGCTAATGGTGTTAAAAGAAGTCTTAGTAAAATTATTATTCCAGCTATCAATCCTCCAAGCGAGGCAGAAATTAAAATATTCATAAATGCCCTCCCAAGGGTTGCGCGGCTTTTTTCCTCTGGGAAAACATGGCCTGGCATGAAAAGCGCCATAAACCACATCTTGAAAACATCAAGAAAATTTTCTTCCTCTTGAGCAATCTCTGTTTTTGGTTTTGCCCCCTCTGTTTTTTTCTGAATTTCTGCAGGTGGCCTGGCAAGCGGTCTTCTTGCGT
>JBBIPJ010000095.1:0-3345 GCA_037442905.1 archaeon | reverse complement strand
CATAAATTTCCCTGAGTGCAGAATGGCCGAACCTCTGCCTTGAATCTTACCATGCAATCAGGGCCGCTATATTTTAATAATTGCGGGAAAATTTTTCCAACCTGCTCCATTTCTTCAATTGTAAGTTCCCAGATTTCTCTCTGAGCATCTAAACAACTTCTTAAACGCCACTTGTGATAGAGATTTAGATAATTTGAGCTCTCAACTAACCTAAGTGCTAAAGCATTTGGCAAAACATATTGAGCATATTCTATCGGCACATGATTTTCAAGCAATTCATTTTTGTATTCCCAGATTTCTTTCATAAAATTATCATAAACTTTTTGCGCCTCTGAATTTCTTTTAATTTGATACGGAGTTATGTAATCAGGCTTTTTTGTATCAACAAATATCATAATAGGCCGCGAGGCAGAAGTCATCCTGTGCCTCTGGTTTTGGGAATCACAAGTATGGGAGAGTTTTTTCTTGAAAACAAAATAAGGGTGATTCATTGCGCGCATTAAAGGAGAGAGGGTTGAAACATTAAGAGTTTCTGTAAGATAGATATTTTTTGCAGGATTTAGAACATAATCAATAGCTTCATTATCACTCACTTGATTTTTTGTCAATCCCATTGTTGCGCGAACAGCGTCTGCCATTAGAGCAGGGCCTTCCTCTAAGTATGAAACAAGTTTTGAGCGGTAATTTCCGAGCTGGGAATCAAATTCATTTATAAAATGTTCTGCGTTTTGCGTGGTGCGTGGTGCGTTCAGATCTTGTACAAATTTGTACTCAGGAGTTTCTTCTAAAGGAACAGGGTCCTGCACAAACATAAAAAAATCAGGGTCTGCTTTTTTAACAGCGTTTACCATCTCTCCAATAACAATTCTCTGCTCCCACTGGGTTGGCATTGTATTAATTACTTTGTGCAATCTGTATAGAGTTAAACCAGAGATTGTATGCACCATTGAGGTGTGCGCTGCGACTGGAGTAACATAACGAGAAATTTCAATTGCCTTTTTGCTCAATTTTTTTCTTTCCTTTTCATCTGCAACTTTTTTGTTAAAAATTTCCTCATGGATTTTAATAACATCCTCCAAAAGCAAATCTGTGATCTGATTGTAAACTTCCCAAGAACGGCTTATTGCTTTTTTATACAACTGCTGATTTTCTTTTCCTTCTATTGGAGGAGCGGTTGCTTTGATTTCATTCAATCTTACATATCTCTGGCTTGATTGCTCTGAATTGTAAAATGGATGTGAATGTAAGAAACTCCAGACAAAATGCCTTGAAACATTCTCCAGTCCAAAAGAAAAAGTTGCATGCTGGAAAACTGTGTGATGCCCGCCCTCAAAACAGCCGCCGCCGATTCTCTGCTTCTGGTCAGCAGTAATTTCTTCTGTATTGATTACTCGCGGAGAATAGCAAGTTCGCGCTGCACTTATTGAAAAATCAAATGGCTTGTCAAAATATCTCAGTAGTTGCACTTTTGGAGCAGGGCTAACAATTTCATAGTTCAATGGCCCTGTTGTATCTTCATCAATAGCCATAGTGGTAAATATACTGGCATCTAGGCAAAAAATTTTTTACAAATAGCGGTTACTCTATAGATAGAACTTATTTATAAGTTTTAGTATCTTTAAAAAAGTTTAAATATAAAATCTTCAATTAAGTTGAGGCTATGGCAAAGAAATACAAAATTATTTTGGACAGGAATGTTTGCATAGGAGTTTTTGCATGTGTTGAAGCTGATAATAAATGGTGGATTAAATCGGATGATGGAAAAGTTGATTTAAAAGATGCAAAAGAGACTAACCCAGGCATATTTGAGCTAATTCTTGAGGGAGGGCAGTTTAACCCTGAGGCTGAAAAAGTCTGCCCTGTTGTTGCAATTAAAATTGTTCCTGTTGAGGAATAAGTTTAAATTGTTAGTTTTTCTATATATTTTGGGAATGGCAACTGAGACGCTGCCTTATGGCACAGTTTTGGAGCAGAAAGAGAGATTGCTCGAGAGACTTCGCACAATAAAATATAAAGTTGCAGTTGTTTCTGGAAAGGGCGGAGTTGGAAAAACAACTATTGCTGTGAATTTGGCTGCATACTTAGCCAGCAAAAAGCACAGAGTTGCAATTTTGGATGCTGATATTGATTGTCCCGATGTGCACAAAATGCTTGGGATAAATGATAAGCTGGAAAAAGAAGATGGGCAGATAATTCCTGTTGAAAAATTCGGAATGAAAGTTGTTTCAACAGCCGGAATTTATGAAAAGGAAGATCAGCCAATCATTTGGAGGGGCTCAATGATTACAAAAATGATTTCTGAGTTTATTTTAAACGCAGAATGGGGAGATTTAGATTACTTGTTTGTTGATACTCCTCCTGGGATAAGCGATGCTATTTACACTGTGATCCAACTTTTGGATTTAGATGGAATAATTATTGTTACAACACACCAGGAATTAAGTTTGGTTGATGCGCGCAAGGCAATCAATATGGGAAGGGATTTGAATGTTCCAATTCTAGGGGTAATTGAGAATATGAGCTCTGAAATTTTTGGAAAGGGTGGGGCTGAAAAAATTGCTAAAGATATGAAAGTTAAATTTTTAGGAAGAATAAATCTTGACAAGAAAATTAGCGAGCTAACAGATAGCGGAAAACCCGCAGTTTTAGAAATTGGGGAAATGCAGAGAGAGTTTGATAAAATTTTTAAAAAACTAAGGTTTACAATGCCAACCTGAAGTTTGGCATACCTAATTAAAAGAAAGGTTTAAATAGAATTTTAGTTTATGCAAAAAGTAAGGGTGGAAAAATGCTTGGAAAGATAAAAAATATTTTCAAAATAAAAGTTGCATATGCTCACTGCGATATCCCATGCGGAATTTATGATCCGCACCATGCACAGATGGCTGCACATACTGTTATCAGAATGATTGAACTAATCAATGAATTGCCAAAAATAGTTCCGGCAATGACTCCTGAACAAAGAGAAAACGCTCTTCACAAGTTCCAGAGATACACCATGGTAAAGGAACAGCACGCAGAAATCTGCAAGCATGAGGTTAGAATTTTGTGGGGTGATTATTTCAAGCCAGAGCATGCTCAGCAGCATCCTGAGTTGCACGATTTAGTTTGGAAAGTAATGAAACTAGGCTCTAGGGCAAGGCAGGAAATAGATATGAAAGCTGCTGAAGAGTTGCTTGAAACTGTAAACAAAATTGCTGAAATATTTTGGAAAACAAAAAATGTTCAAGCAGTTAAAAGAAAATCTTTCTATGTGACAGAGAGGGATATTGTATTGCCAAAAGCATAAAATGATTAGCTTTTTCAGAATTGAGGGGCATAGCATGCATCCTACAATAAAAGAGG
>JBBIPJ010000094.1:0-3465 GCA_037442905.1 archaeon | reverse complement strand
AGAAGCCCGGGATAGGGTAGCAATTGAAGCCTACCCTTTGTGCCGCAGCCCCTTACAAATTTCAATGCTCTTAATCTATGCCCCCTGCAAAAACAAGGCAGAAGCAAAAAAGATAGGCAGGATTTTAGTCAGGGAGGGGCTTGCCTGCTGTGCAAACATAATTCCGCGCGTTCATTCAATTTTTCCTTGGAAGGGAAAAGTTGAGGAAAATTTTGAATCAATTTTAATTTTGAAAACTCTCTCTCCCTATAATAAAGTCAGAAGGCGGATTGAAAAATTGCATTCTTACAAAATTCCGTTAATTTCGTCAGTAAAATTGAGCAATGTGAATCCAAAATATCAAAAATGGGCACGAAAAGAGCAGGGTAGAAAGAAATAAGTAGCACTTTTTTGAGCAATAAAATTAACTTAATAAACTCAAACAAGTATGCTAGAGTTAAAAAAAGTTTATATATGAAAAAGGATGCCATTTCGAGTGGTGATAAAAAAATGGAACAAATGCTTGAGCACCGAGTTGCAGAATTAGAAAAAGAAGTTAGGGAATTAAAGGAAAAACTCTCAATTGAGCCTGAGCGAGAAATGGTTTTTATAGACGAAACTATTACTTATGAGAAAGCGCGTGAGTTGATTCTTAATTTTTTAAAAGAGCATAAAGACAGAGATTATTATTCCGATGAGCTTGAGAAAGAATTGCACATAGATATTTTTCTGGTTATGCGCGTTCTCCATGACTTGGAGAGAGAGGGGCTGATAAAATGAAAGATATTTTGAAAATACATTATCAAAAGCACGATGCTATTGAAGGGGAAAAGATTGAGTGTAGGGCAGAAAAAATAATATTTCGTGATTTAAGCGGTAAATCAGGAACCCATAGAAAGCAGGGTGCTATAATTCAAAATGGTCTTTGCTGGATTGAAAAACCCCATCGATTTGTCGGAACAATAAAACTCTAATTTTTATCCGTACAATCTCTTATATTTCTCCCTGTCCATGCTCTCAAGAGTTCTTGAAAGAGAATAAACAAGAGCTTCTTTTATGTCCTTTTCCTTTGCGCCCCTTACATTTTCCTTCATGTAGAGAAATGTGTCATAAATTGATTCAACAACATCCCTCTCCATTCCTTCAAGCTCAAGAATCCATTCCTCTAACTCCAAATATGATTCAACATATTCCATTTCCCCAAGAACTCCTGGCAAAATTGTTGGCGCCCAGATGTGCGCGTCTGTATAACCATTTGCTTTCAAAGCCTCAACTGTGTTTTGTAAACAAAATTCCCCGAACTCGCTCGGGTTTTTCTTCAATTTTCTCAGGATTGTTTGAATATTTTTTGGGACTTTTTTTTCTTTTGGCATAAGCATCACAAGTAAAATGTTGTAAATATGATATAAATAGATTTGTATTGTCGGAGATGTAAAAGTTTGCTGGGTATGCGGTGTGTGTCATAAAATTTGATAAATCTTGCGGGATGCGGTCTATAAATAAACTCGTTCAAGGGTTACGAAGTTAACAAAAATTTATATATTTCAAAAATTGCTGGGCTTTTTATGAGGGATTATACTAAATTAGAAATTTACAATAAATCATTTGCTTTAACGCGGGCTATATACGAGTTGACAAGTAATTGGCCAAGTTTTGAGATATATGGTTTGACTCAACAAATTAGGCGCAGTGCGCATAGTGTTGATTCAAATATATGTGAGGGCGCTTCTAGAAATAGTGATGCAAATTGTTTACGATTTATATATAATGCATATGGGAGCTTAAAAGAGACAGAAAATCATTTAAAATTAGCTTTTACTTTAAGTTATATGAGTGAAAAAGATTACACTGCTCACAAGGAGTGCATAGACCATCTGTCCAGAATGATCAATAACTTTATTCAACAATTAAGATCATTTGTTACCGCATCCCGCACACCTCAAACCGCATAGCCGCATATCCAACTCATAAGAATTTTCTCATATAAACTCCTTCATAATCGTATCCAAACTTTTTATAATACTGCTTTGCTCCTATTCCACTCAGGACAAGCAATTTTTTATATCCATTTTCTCTTGCAATTTCTTCTGCGCGGCTTAAAAGTTTTTTTCCAAACCCCCTGTGCTGGAAAGCGTTTGCCTCTGCACCCTGCCCAATCGGAACCTCGGGCCCATAAACATGCAATTCCCTGACTAAAGCAGTTTCAGAATTAATTTCAGGGCGGAAAATTTTCTCTGATGGAAATCTTAATCTTAAATAGCCGATTAAAATTTCCTTTTCAAAATCCTCTGCGCTTATGAAAATTTCTTTTCCTCCAGAAGCCTCATATTCCAATTCGCGGATTTCAATTTTTTCTGGCAAAATTTTCTGCTTTCTAAATCTGTGCCCAACTTCTCTGCACCTTATGCACTTGCACTCAATTCCAAGTTCCTTTAATTTTTCCTTAACCAGTTCGCGCAAATCAGTTCTCAAAACTCCTGATTCAATTTCAGTTGAAGGAATATCCCGATTAACCCGCATTACTCTCACATATTTTGGAAAATGTTTTTTTGCCCTTGCTATGATTTCCGCAGCCTGCTCGCTTGTTAAAGGATTATACTCGCGGCGCTTCCACTGCTGGTAAAGTGCAGTTCCTTTGATAACAAGAGTTGGGTAAATTTTCAGCATATCCGGGCGGAAATCTGGATTTTCAAATATTTCTTTAAAACTTTTCAAGTCCTTCTCATAAGAAGAAAGGGGCAAGCCTGGCATCATGTGATAATTAACTTTTAATCCTGAATCTTTTAAAAGCCGGGTTGCTTCTTTTGTATCTTCAATTGTGTGCCCTCTATTAGTTGCTTTTAAAATTTCATTGTAAATTGTCTGAACCCCAATTTCCACTCTTGTTGCTCCAAGTTCAAGCATTTTATTTATGTGAATTTGCTTGCAATAATCTGGTTTTGTCTCTATTGTAATTCCAACCGGGCGAACTTTTGAGGTTTCAGCTGCTTTTTTTAATTCTTCGAAATTTGTGAATATTTTTTGGGGATTCGGGACTCGGGATTCGGTACGCGTTACTCGATACTCGCTACCCGCTACTATCCACTCTCCACCGTCCACCATTGCTTCTAAACAACTTCTAATAAAATTCTCCTGATATTCAAATGGCGCAGATGTAAAAGTTGCTCCCTGCACAATCAATTCTGCTTTATCAAGCGGGTGCCCGATTTTTTTTAATTGTGATAGGCGGTTTGCAACTGTTTTATAAGGGTTAAAATTATTTCTCATTGAGCGGCGCGAGGATGGCTCTTTCCCTGTGTATGACTGCGAAGCCCCCTCTCCCTTAGGGCAGAAAGTGCAGACTCCATGCGGGCATCTCAATTCAGGGGAAGTCATAACAGCGATTACTGAAACTCCGCTTATTGAACGGGTTGGCTTTCTTAAAATCGTCATTTTCTTTGAAATTTGTGAAGTTTGTCCAGGTTTTGAGTTTTGAGTTATGGGTTT
>JBBIPJ010000093.1:0-3500 GCA_037442905.1 archaeon | reverse complement strand
ATGATTTTCAGCTTGTAAATGATATCCCTGAAGAGCCGCATGATGTGCAAGTGCATAAAATTATAACTGAGAAGCGGATAATTAATTGTTTGTGAAGTAAATTAAGGCTAGCAGCTCGCGGCTGGCGGCTCGCAGTATAATTAATTCAACTGCCAGCTGCAAGCTACAAGCCGCAAGCTTTCACAAATTTCAAGGAAAAAATGAATAAACTAAAAATTGGTGTTTTAGCAAGTACACGCGGAACAGACTTGCAGGCTATTATAGATGCTATAAATTCTGGAAAATTAAATGCAGAAATCGCTTGTGTTATATCAAACAAGCAGGATGCATATGCTTTGGAGCGCGCACGAAATCATGGAATTGAGACAATTTTTATAGATTCCAAAGGAAAGAGCAGAGAGGATTATGATAAAGAAATTGCAAAAGAGCTTGAAAAAAGAAAAGTAGAACTTGTTTGCTTAATTGGATACATGCGGATAGTTTCAGACTTTCTTGTTAATAAATACAGAAATAAAATAATGAATGTTCATCCCTCTTTGCTGCCAGCATTCGCAGGTGGAATGGACTTAAATGTTCACAAGGAAGTTTTAAAAGCAGGAGTAAAAGAAACAGGCTGCACAATACATTTTGTTGATGAGAGTGTTGATGCCGGCCCTATAATTTTGCAGAAAAAAGTTCCTGTTCTTCCAAATGATAATCCTGATACCTTAAAGGAAAGGGTGCAGGCTGCAGAAAAAGTTGCCTATGTTGAGGCAATAAAATTATTTATAAAGAATAGACTTAAAGTTAAGGCAGGAAAAGTTTTAATAAGCTGACTTTTCCCTCAACAGGAAAGATTTAAAGCAACTTTTTACATAATTAGTTATAATGGCCAACATTGACGATGATTTTGCCTTTATTAAGGAGAATGACAGGGCGAATCTAAAAAAATTAGTTGCAGAAACAAATTTTGTATTTATTTTGGAATTTACGCCAACAAGAACAGTTCAAGCTGTTAACCTACTTGCGGATGATATGACTGGGGTGCTTCTTCTTGCAACAAAACTCCCAAAAGAATTTGGTGAACTTGAGCGCCTTGATATGTATTACTACTTATATTATGAATCACTGGACGAGCGCATCCCTAGAAAAATTGCACTCTCGCTAACCCATCTAAATCCTATTGCGCTTAAAATTTTAGAATTCTCTGACCACTATGATAAGGCTATTGTAATTTTTGGCGGTATTGAAACAATCTTTAGGCATCGCGGGGTAGAGGATATTGAAACGTTCTTCAACGCCCTGTATGATAATATAGCGGGAAAAGAAATTAAGATTTTTATCCCAATAGACCCGCGAATTATGGAGGGCAAGGACGGCTTTACCTGGGCAAAATTTCACAGGCTTGTCAGGGCATTGGATGCTGTAGTAATCGGAGAAAAATGAGGAAGAATGAGGTATTGCAATACCTGCAAAATTTAGAGCTTTTTGGAACCCAGCTCGGTTTAGGGCGCATAGAAATGCTCCTTTCCGAACTTGGAAATCCTGAGCAAACATTAAAAGCAATCCATGTTGCCGGCACAAATGGAAAAGGTTCTGTCTGTGCAATGATAAACACAATTTTGCAGAATGCTGGATATAGAGTAGGAATGTACACCTCTCCGCATCTTGTTGATTTTAAGGAGCGTTTTTTAATAAATAACAAAAAAATTTCAGAAAAGGATGTTGTTAAACAGGTTGAGACCCTAAAGCCAATTGCAGAGAAAGTAAAGGAAAAACTCAGCCAGCCAACTTATTTTGAAGTGACAACAGCTGTTGCATTTAATTATTTTGCAGAGCAGGAAGTTGATTATGCAGTTATTGAAACAGGACTGGGCGGGCGCTTGGATGCTACTAATGTTATTAGCCCCCTTGCTTCTATTATAACAAATATTGATTTTGAGCATACAGATTATTTAGGAAATACACTTGAAAAAATTGCCTATGAGAAAGCATGTATAATCAAGAAAAACAAGCCTACAATAACTGCCGCAGTTGAGCCTGCTCTCTCCGTGATTAAAGATGTTTGCTCCAAAAAAAATTCCAAGCTCATTGTTGTTGATAAAAAATATAATGGGCAACTGAGCTTGCGCGGAGAATTTCAAAAAATAAATGCTTCTGTAGCTGTTGAAACTATTAAAGAGCTTGATATTGGCGTAGAAAAAGATGTTCTTGAAACCGCATTGCAAAAAGTTAAATGGCCTGCCCGCCTTGATATGAGAAAAATAAAAGGCAGGCAAATATTGTTTGACAGCGCTCATAACCCTGCGTGTGTGCGCGTGCTTCTCCCGGAATTGAAAAATTTTCAGTATGATAAACTAATTTTAGTCGCAGGAATCCTGAAGGACAAGGATTACAAAGAGATGCTGGAATTGCTGGAAACAGCAGCTGATGAAATTATTTTGACAAAGCCCCAGATTGAGCGCGCCCAAGAGCCCGGCATTTTAGCAAAATCACTGAAAAAAGAGCCTAAAATAATTTTAAATTCAAATTTTGCCGTTGATTATGCTTTGAATTCTGCAAAAAAGGATGACTTAATTTTAATCACAGGCTCAATGTATTTAGTTGGAGAATCTATGGCATATTTGAACGCAAAAGTTTTTTAACTGCTTGGAGTCCAGCCTCCTGAAACTTCAATATTTGCACCAATTATATAAGATGAGCTTTCATCCAGCAAAAATAAAATCGCGTTTATAATGTCCTTGTGTTTTGCCAATCTGCCCATTGGAACCTTTTGCTTTACAATGCTTGTTTCTAAAATTCCCGGGCTTACCATATTTATTTTAATTCCATGCTTTGCTTCTTCAGCTGCCATTGCCCTTGTAAGCATGTAAACGCCGGTTTTTGCAATATAGTAAGGAGTTGTGTGCTCTCTTATTGTAATGCGGTCGCAGGCTGCGCAGCCAATATTAATTATTTTCCCGTATTTCTGCGCGCGCATTTTCGGCAAAACTGCCAAAGAGCAGAGAAAGGTTCCATATAAATTGCTCTCAATAACATCTCGAAACTCGGAATGCTTGTGCTCATGGATTTTCTTAAAAGTAAAGTTCCCCACATTGTTAATTAAAATATCCACGCGCCTAAATTTTCTGAAAATTTGAGCAAACATGCGCTTAACTTCAGCTTCATTTGTAACATCCGCTTTAATTAAAATTGATTTTGGGCTGAATTTTCGCACTTCTGCCAAAACTTTTTGCGCAGGCGCTTTGCTTTTTCTATAATTTAAAACAACAATTGCGCCGCGCTTTGCGAGTTCTATAGCCGTTGCTCTTCCCAGTCCTCGATTTGAACCTGTTATTACAGCAATTTTTCCACTTAAATTTAGCATGGCAAAATTAGAAAAGCACACTTAAATTTATGCTTTGCGCCTTTCAGGAATTTGAACAGCAACTCTCATTGCAGGCTCACTTGGAGTTTTCGGCCCGCGCAGCCACCAAACTCCTCCATAAAAGAATGGAGTGCTAATAATTGTTGCAAGTGCT
>JBBIPJ010000092.1:2431-3528 GCA_037442905.1 archaeon | reverse complement strand
GAGGTGCTAACTTTTCAAACAATAGCATTATCTCCGGTTTTTAAATTATTTTTCTTAACAATTCCTGCATTCACTTCCAAAACATATTTCGCAGGCTTTTTTGAAAAATAAATTTTGCAGTTTTGAATTGTTTTGCACGGCTGCGCATTTTCATTTATATCCACAATTACAAACTGCGAATCCAGAAATATCATGTCCAGCGGAAATTTCATGTCTTTCATCCAAAATGTTAAAATCCCTTCTTGAGGAAAAATAAATAGCATTCCCCTATCCTCTGGAATTTTTTCCCTTCCGCTTAATCCCTTTGTCAATTCTGTTTCATTGTCCGCTGTTTCTGCGAAAATTTTTATTTCTTTTCCGGCTGAATTTACAAGAGTAATTTCAAGCAAATCTTCTTTCCTGATTTTTTGCTGGTTAAAAATTAGAAATGCAGCAGCTAGTACTGCAATCACTAAAATCACGATTAAAATTTTATTTTTCATCTTAGAATAAAATTAATACCTCGCCCCTTATCCCAAATAAGTAAATTATTAATAAAATTATTGCGCCCCAATTCAAAAGAACAAACCACAATTTTCCCCAGCTAAATCCAGGGAATTTCCAATCAGAAACGGGCCACAAAAAAGGGGTTCCAAGAAATTCGCGGCTGTGAGTCGGCAAATCAATTAATATGTGCACAAGCCATGCAAGCGCCGGGATAAAAATTTCTCCGCTTAATAAAGACAAAATTCCAAAAACAACCGCAAATGAAAAAATGCTGTGCGTTGCCCCATATAGAGTCCAAATCCATCCCGGAAAAGAACTGAAATCGCCGTGCCTGAAAACTTTTGCATCAAAAAGTTTTTTGAATTTTCCAGTTGCAAGCGCGTACAAAAACAAAATCCCCCAAGAGCTCGCATCAGGAATTCCGCCGAAAAAAAGCGGAATCCAGAGAGGGGTTTGGTTCCTGAAGATGATTAAGGTCCAGAATATATGCGCTATAAAATCCATTTTTTCAATTAGTAAGCGGTTGTTTATAAAAATAATGGTGCGCTAGCCGGGATTCGAACCCGGATCGCTACCTGTTTGCTGTGAAGTTTGTGAGGGGCTGCGTCATG
>JBBIPJ010000092.1:0-2421 GCA_037442905.1 archaeon | reverse complement strand
TTTGAAATCTTGGGTCATGAACGTTTGTCAAGTCTTGCGGGGCTGCGATTTTTTGTTTATCGCACCTCCACAAGCGGCAATATTGAAGTGCGATCCGCACTACCGCACCTCCGCACAATCGCACCACCTTAATTTACTTCACCTGCAATGGCAAGGTAGAGTCCTACCGTTAGACTACCAGCGCACAGCTGTCGACATGAATTTTTAATTTTTTTGAATTTTTGCGTCTTGGAATCAGCTGGCACTTCAAGGGACATTCGCTCTCCTTGAAATCGAGCAATTTCGCAAGAAATTGTGAGAGAAGCGAAATTGCAACTCTCGCGAAATAAATTTCGCTCGATTTTTCCTCGCGACAAAGCGAAAGCTTCGCTTTCGCGTGCGTTCAAAATCCTCGATTTTGAACGAGTCCCTTAATCTTCTGCTTCTGTAAATGCCAGCCTTGATTTAATATTTCTATTCGTTTTTATTCTTTATTATTCCCAGCTCTCCTCCCTTTTCAAATAATCAACAAGTCCTGGCGTAAAAATTAATTTTCCCCTAAAAACAGGCACCGCATAATGCAATTCAATCGAGTGTTCATCATTTAATTCAATTTCAGGCTGGTTTAAAATTCCCAGTTCTTTCTCCTGCTTTAATTGAATTTTCCGCGCAACAAAAGCCGCTCCATCTATTGAAAATTGGTAAATTCCCAAACTTCTTGGCACGGAATTTTTCAATTTTGAGGTAATTAATTCCTGCGTTCTTCCGCGCGCTGGAAAATCGCCCAGAATTCCGCCGATTAGAATTTTTTTGTGCTTTTTGAAATCCGTGGCTGTGAGCATTGAGCCTTGGGCTTTGGGCTCTAGTACAATAATTTTCTCTTTTTCAAAAATTTCTGTCGCACTCCGTGCATCCACACCTCCCCATCTCCCCAAAACCTTTCTCTCATTCGCCGCGCGCACATTTGTAAAAAGCAAATTTTTTCGCCCAATAATTTTGGAGCAGTGCGCATATTCAAGTTTTACCCATTCGCTCAAATTTTCCAGATGTTCAATAACCCAGAGCATTTTTTTCATTGAAGTTTGTGCGGGGCTGCGATTTTTCTTTTCGCACTACCGTCGTTCCTTAACGGCGTTAGCGAGCGACCTCAGCCCCGCAGCCCCCAATCTCCCCCGTCCCTAATTAATTATTTATAATCCCCCTTTCTTAATAAGCTCCTATGCTTCGGAGGTAAAACCTCCTTGCATCTTTCGCGGAGCTCAAGATGGTGGCGAGAAAAAATGTTATAAATCTGCTGATTGTGGTTGTAGCCCTAATTTTTATTGTGGGCATTGCTTTGCGCTTTTACCTTGCTGAGGAAAGAACTTTAAATTTTTCAGGCCCGAATGTTTACAGAGCTGTTTATGTTTATGATGCAATGCAGAAGCAGGGATTTTCAGTTAACATGAAATTTTCCGGAAGATGGACAGATTCAGGGGAAAAAGTTAGCGGAGAGGGACTAATTGTTGGCACTGATTTAGGAAGTTTTACAATTATTTTTGAAGGCCGCGAAGTTACAGTTGGCGGACCGTTCTCTGGAAAAGAAGAAATCCAGGCAGCATCTTTTAGTTTAATTCCTGCTCATACAGCTGTTGTAAAAATCGGAGTTGAGCCCAAGGAATTTCTATCTCTAAATTCTTTTAATAATTTTTTTGAGAATTTTGTAAACTCAATTGTGGGCGCAGGAAATATTTATGAGACTGGAATCAGTGGAGATATAACTTTGGATGTCTCTGAAACTCTTAAACCAACTTTAATTCAAGATTTAAACAATATTTTCCGCCCGAAAAATGAATTTGTTCTGTTTGAAAATGGGCTTCTTTTAAAATTGGAAGACGCAAATATAGATGAATTGAAAGAAGTTGATAAGCTTTTTGAAAGAAAAGGAATAAAAATTGAGAAACTTGCAACTTCCAGATTGGAATTGTTTTTGCGCACAAAAGAAATCCCTCTTGAGACAAGGGAAGCTTTGCAGAGGCGCGCAGAAGCAGGAGGAGTGAAAATATTTTTGTTCAAAGTTATTACTAAACCAGTTCCATGATTGAAAAAATTTTAACAGACTTTAAAAATAGTATCGCTTTAAAGCCCAGCACTTTACTAATACTCGGAACTCTTTTTCTCATTTTTAACTCAAGCTATTTTCCAAGTGCAAAAGCATTTCTTGTAATTGTAATTTCAATTGCGCTTTTTTATATTGGAGAAAAATATTCAAAAAAATTTAATCCAACTCTCCTGATTGAAAGAGAAATAATTTTTTATTTCGGCAGTATTTTAATTTTAATTTCGCTTGCAGCACTCTACCTTAATTTTTTCGCAGCCGGGGGAATCCCCTTCTTTAATCCAGCAATTAGAAGATTTTTAGATGGGCATCTAACTTACTTATCTTTTTTACTTGTTCCCGGG
>JBBIPJ010000091.1:0-3539 GCA_037442905.1 archaeon | reverse complement strand
ATGACCTGGGACAGGTATGAAATGCGGATTCACAAAAGAGTTATTGATATTGAGCCAAATGAAAGAGTTTTGAGGCAGGTTATGAGAATTCAAGTGCCGGAGGGAGTAAATATTCAGATTGAGGTAAAAAGTTAGAGCAAAGAAATTGATTTCAGAAGCAGAAGATTAAGGGATTTCTCAGTTAAAAATTTCATGGCGAGATTGAGGTTAAGGGCTGATTATCCAAATAATTCTGGCAAGTACCTGTGGATATTTTTTATAAAATCAGCCTTTTGTGTCGGTGTCCAGCGTATAATACTCCTTTTTAAGTGGGCTAAATTCCGGCGCAATTTTGCTTCTAAATCAAACCTGCGATAAAAAGCATAGAGTATGAAATAAAAAATAATTACTTTGTATGACTTAACCATTGATCCCGCCATTAAGCGCAGAAATCCAGGATCTATTTCTTTTTTCGCAACAGGGTTGTCTGGCATATCTTTTGTTATTCCTGCGATGTGCGCGCGTACGCGTTTCAATATAGCATGTGTTTTTTTCAACAAATCGAACAAAGCTTTTACATTTTCCGGCATCTCATTTGTGCTGCCATAAAAGGATTCAAAATAAAGCCCTGTGGAGCTGAAATAGTCCATCCACTGGCCAATTAACAGAGATATTTCTCTGGCATCACGTTTAGTCAGGGTGCGCGCAAATTTCACTTCGATCATTCTTATCAGCTGTTCTGTAAAATCATTAAATAGTTTAAGGCGTTCTTTTGAGCGGGATTCAAACTGTTCTTTACTCAGAGTTTCGCCCTTCTGCATTTCCTCTTTTGAGGCACGCAGCAAGGTATGGACTATCCGGACAGCATTATCCCTATCGATAGCCTTACTTTCTATAGGCGGCAATGTATGCTCAATCATTAACTTGTCAAAAGTTTTAAGGCGAAGTTTTTTCCATTGCCTTTCTGCTACTGCAAGTGCCATATCAACAGGATCGGCAGACAATCCAGAGATTAATTCAGGTTGGATTTTTGATATCGCAACAAGAATGAATGTTAATATCTCATCAAGATTCCCCAAAACTTCCTCTGCTTTTCCTTCATAATACATAAAGTGCTGCTTTGCGCCCAATGGCATTGTAACAAAATAGCAGAGGCTTCCAAAGAAATGCTTGCATATTCTGTACAAGCCCCCTCTTGTATGCCGCCCATGCTGGTGTATTCTGCATTCACACTCCACCGATAATCCACCCATCAACTGGGGATGATAGAGCAAAAATTTAGGGCTGCGTCCGAGTTCTGCCCTTCGCATTTGGATAATTGAAACAAGATAGTGGTCCGGCTTTTTTGTTTCCCCATACTCAGGAGTCTGCGGTTTGACATGCATATAGTAAGAGTGGTTCTTATAGTCCAAACATGGTTTCCTCTGCGGCTTCGGTGATACAGAACCATTGATAAATAACCTCAGGCCATTAACAATATATTCTGGAATTATAATGCAACGCCTAACTTGCCCTTCATAATTAGTGGCATACTTGTACGCCTCGCCTACAGGAAAACGAAGTTTATAATGCTTCTGTAAATTTTCAGCAATAATCTCAGAAAGGTTTTGCTCTTCCTCCTTCCTAAAGAGAGCCTCAAGCCCAGGTGTTAGTTCAACGCTACCCATATCTGTTAAAGTGTGCGGGCGCAGATAAATATATTATTGTTGAAGTAAATTAAGGTGTGCGGTGGTGCGGATCGCACGTCTATAAATGCCGCTTGCGGTCGCACAAATTGTATGCCGCTTGCGGTAGTGCGGAAGTGCGGTAAATAAAAATCGCACCCCCGCAAGACTTCAAAAACGCGCATGACGCACCACAAAGGGTAGGCTATGCAAAAATAAAGAAGCCCGGGATAGGGTAGCAATTGAAGCCTACCCTTTGTGCCGCACCCCCTTAAAAAATTTCAAAGATTTGCCGAGGTGGCTGAATCCGGTATAGCGCTCGCCTTGAGTCGCAAAAAATATTGCGACAGACAGCGAGTCCCGCAAGGGGTTACAGGTTCAAATCCTGTCCTCGGCGCCATTTAATTTGGCGAAGTACTTTAGACGTTATAAACTTCAAGGCGTATGTGGCCAAATTAAATGGAATAAAAATATGGATAAAAAAATATTGGCAATATTAGTTG
The DNA here is from genome assembly GCA_037442905.1 of archaeon. Lineage (GTDB taxonomy): Archaea > Undinarchaeota > Undinarchaeia > Undinarchaeales > Naiadarchaeaceae > Naiadarchaeum. Next base: position 1,393 of record JBBIPJ010000091.1, on the reverse strand, counting down.
TTGCAAGCATTATAGTAGTCCTGCCGCCAATACTCTTTTATTTTTTGTATATTGCGCCTGGCTATTCTGCAAAAAATTATGACAGCTTTGCGCAGTGCTTGACTGAAAAAGGCGCAGCGATGTATGGGGCTTACTGGTGCAATCATTGCGCAGCGCAGAAAGAAATGTTTGGTAAATCATTTAAATACATAAATTACATTGAATGCGACTCTCGAGGAGAAAATGCAAAGCCGGAACTGTGCGAACAAGCAGCAATCACAGGGTATCCGACTTGGATTATAGACAGAAAACAATACAAAGGCGTACAGCAGTTTGAAACGCTTGCAAGCATAACAAATTGTTCAATTTAAAATAAGGAACAAGAAAAAGTTAGAAGCACAGAAAAAATGAAACCATACTTAATCTTTGACTACGATGGAACTCTAGTCAACAGCAAGCAGATGTGGCTCGAGGCTTTTAAAGAAGTGATGAAAAAATTCGGCCATCCCATGCAAGATGGGGATATTAAAGCAAGAATGGGGCCGAAAACAAAAGATATGATTGCGCTGTGCTTGCCTGAGAATGAAAAAGAAAAAGCAGAGCAGGGAAAAGAGTTGATAGATAAAATTGTTTCAAGCGAGCAGGGGTTAAAAATTGTCAATCTAACTGCTAATGCAAAAGAAACACTTGAGCAATTAAAGAAAAATGGCTATAAAATGAGCCTGGTTACAAATTCAGATGCGGCTTTTGTTTTTGCAAGTTTGAGCAGGTTTGGAATAAATGGATTTTGGGATTTAATTATAACAGCGGACGACCCTTTTGCAAAAAAAGAGGAGGCATTCAAATTTTTAATTGAAACGCTTGGGTTGAATAATGGAATAATTTACGTTGCAGACAAGGCAAGCGATGCTGTGCTTGCAAGAAATGCAAATATAAAGAGTATAATTGTTGCAAGCCCACATGCTTGGGACAGCGAGGAAAAAATTATGGCAGCGCAGCCGGATTTTTTAATTCATGATTTGAAAGAATTAACAAAGTTATTAACGAAAAGCTTATAAGACTGAACTCTTTACAAGCTCTTAATGAGCGGTAAGGCATACCTTGCTGAGCTTACTGAAAAGAGAATTTTCATAGGAACAGGATTTAATTCAATAATTATATAAATAACATTGCATACAATTTAATACTATGCGCGAAGCAGGCGAAGTAATTTAAATTTCGCTGCGCTCAAGACAATGGCTGTAGATATTGTGAACACAACAGTAACAGGCGGACTTATTTCAGGAAATCTTTTTTTGCAGGACGCAATTAGCAAAATTTTGGCAGCGCTATTTCTTTTTATTATTGCAACTCTGATTTTGTTTGTGCTCTGGAATAGATACAGGGCTGAGTAGAAATATTTATAAGCAAATTT
>JBBIPJ010000090.1:0-3582 GCA_037442905.1 archaeon | reverse complement strand
CCTTATACTTCTGCTTCTATCTGCGAGCGCAGCGAGTAGATGCAAGGAAGCTTTTGCTTCCGAAGCATATTTGTCAGCCTTGAAAAACTTTTTCATTTTATTTCTAAACAGCCGCCTCTTTCGTCCTTTTTGCAAGATTTTTAAACTCATCTCTCATACCATCCAAAACTTTTTTTAAATCATTTTCAAAATCGTCCTCTTTTGAATAGCGGAGCTGGATTATCTTTGTCCTGCTTTTCAAATTAACAACATCCTCTATTGGAACTTCATTATCAAGAGCAGCCATGGACAAATCATAAAACTCCAATAATGTTCTTAACATTCCAAACTGTTTTTTTAAACTGCAATAAGTGTCAATATCATGATACGCATTTTGCTGCAAATATCCCTCTCTTACCATTCTTGCAACCTCCAAAACCATTCTATCCTTTTCAGGCAGAGCATCACTTCCTACAAGCTGGACAATTTCTTGTAATTGCGCTTCTTTTTGCAGCAAAGCCATTGCTCTCTCAACATATAATCCAAAATTTGTCCCAATATTTTTCGCAAACCACTCTTCCAAAGTTTTCAGATAAAGCGAATATGAGTTCAGCCAGTTTATGCTTGGGAAATGCCTTCTATTAGCCAATCTTGTGTCCAATGCCCAGAAAATTTTAACAACCCTCAAAGTATTCTGTGTTACTGGCTCTGAAAAATCCCCCCCTGGCGGAGAAACAGCTCCTATTGCGCTTACACTTCCAATTCTCTGGTCTTTTCCTAAGCAAACAACCCTTCCAGCTCGCTCATAAAACTGGCTTAATCTAGCTGCAAGATATGCAGGATAACCTTCTTCCCCTGGCATCTCTTCCAATCTACTAGATATCTCACGCATAGCCTCTGCCCATCTAGAAGTTGAATCTGCCATTAAACTAACATCATACCCCATATCTCTGAAATACTCTGCAATTGTCATCCCTGTGTAAACACTCGCTTCGCGAGCAGCAACTGGCATATTGCTTGTGTTTGCAATCAATACTGTGCGCTCCATTAGTGGCTTTCCTGTTCTTGGATCAATTAATTTTGGAAAATCCCCCAGAACCTCAGTCATCTCATTTCCTCTCTCCCCGCATCCAATAAAAAGAATTACATCTGAATCAGCCCATCTAGAAAGCTGATGCTGTGTAACAGTTTTCCCTGTTCCAAATCCTCCCGGGATTGCTGATGTCCCACCTTTGGCAATTGGGAAAAAAGTATCAAGAATTCTCTGCCCTGTTATAAGCGGAATTTCTGGCCTTAATTTTTTCAGGTAAGGCCTTGCTTTTCTCACAGACCATTTATGGGATAATTTTATTTTTTCCCCATTATCTAATTCACAAACAATATCGTTAATAGTATAAGAGCCCTCTGAAACATCCTTTATTTTCCCTTTTATTCCAGGCGGAACTAAAACTTTATGTTTAATTGTTTCTGTTTCCTGAACAACTCCAATAATATCTCCTTCAGAAACATTATCTCCTTTTTTCACACTTGGAGAAAACTTCCACTTCTTCTTTTCATCCAACGAACTTGCAACTGCCCCCCTCTCAATAAAATCCCCAAACATTTTCTGTAATTCAGGAAGCGGTCTTTGTGTTCCATCATATATTGATTTTAGCAATCCTGGCCCAAGATTAACAGAGAGCGGATTCCCTGTGTTTTCAACAGGCTCTCCTGGCTTAATCCCAAAAGTTTCCTCATAAACCTGAACAACTGTTTTATTTCCAAAAATTTTAATTACTTCTCCAACTAATTTTTCTTCCCCGATTTTTACAAGGTCATACATTCTTGCATCTAGATTTTCCACAGTTACAACAGGACCGCTCACTCTGTAAATTGTTGGTTTGCTCATCCCCCCATCCAAAATATTAATCTCAATCCATTTCTTTTTAACCTTTCCATAGGTCAACTCCAAGGCTTCTTTTTATAAGAGCAGAGATGTCTGTTGCGCCTATATCACTTTCAGATATTGAAACAACAACAGGGCTAACAGTCTTTTCAATTTTTTTCTTTAAGCGAGCTGGAAGTTTTTTAAAATATTTTTCTTCCATTATTATAATTCCTACATTTTCCTTTATGAAACACTCTTCAAATTTTCCCAAATAGTCACTTTCGCTAACCTCATACATTTTCTTAACTCCAGATAGCTCAAATCCAACTATGAAATCTCTATCTCCGATAACTGCAATTTCCATTTAAACTCCTTTGAGGTAAATTTTCGCCCTTATATTTAAAGCATCCTCCGGGGTTTTTGATGTTTTTGAACGTGCAATTATTCTTAAATTACTTAATTCGCGCTCTTTTGCAATTATATAGCCGAGTAATGTATCAAATGAAGGAACATAGCTTTTCAAAAGTTTAAATCCCTCTAAAATAAGATATTTTCTAAATCCAGCCTCAATCTTATCAAGCTCTTTTGTATTTGTAGGAGCATATTTCCAAAAATTCTTTTTTTGAAGCGACTTTATTATCTCAAAAAAATCTAATCTGCTTAGCTCCAATAACTTTTCAACCTTAATTCCACCCTCTTTTATTAAAAATCTCTCTAAATCTGTTGTTTTTATATCTCTAAGCCTTAGAATAGTAAGAACATTTTTTACATCAATCTCAGTTTTTATCAAATTCTCTAAACTTTTATGCCCCTTTGCAACTTCCAAAACTTTTTCAAAATAAAACCTGTCCAAAGCATCTTCCAATTCTTCCAAACTTTTTTTCTCGTTTGATTTTAAAACATTATAGTAAACAGTTTTTTTTAATCCATCTATAATTTCAGACTCCCACTCCTTTTCAACCAAATTTTCTAAATTTCCTCTACTAAAAGTACCAATAGCTATTAGGCTTCTCTTTATTTCAGATTTTGAACGTTTTGACCTTTTTCCGCGCATTATTGTTTTTATATTTGCAATATCGTATCTCATTAAATAAGTGCGCACTGGAGAATTAGGTGGGGTAAAGGTAAGCAATTTATTAATTGAATTAGAAAGATTCTCATTCAAAACCTGTTCAAAATAAACAATTTTTGATGCTTTTGCTCCAACAGTATCTATCTCCCTTTTATATTCATGCTCCTCTAAAAAGCGCACAATTTCATTTATGTCCATTTTTAAAAATTTTGTGTAATTTTCATCCCGAATTAACTTCGAGGCCATTGCCCTAGCTCTAGTTGCAGAATACTCATAACTAGCCCGATCCTTTTTTCCAGAGGAGGAAAGAGTTCTTTTAAATTTTGCATACTGTTTCATTTTTTAAATAATTGCTCAGACGTTTCTTTCAAACTATCCCTTCTAAACATTTCCAGCAGAGTTTCATATGTATAATCAACCCTCACTGTATGATCGGAATTCTCAACAACCACTCCACCCTCACATTCGATTACACCCTCTACTATCAATCCATTTTTTTTTGCAATTTTTTCAACAATATTCCTATCAGAAGAATTACAAAAAACATACCTCGCATCGTTCAACTCACGCAAAGCCCTCTCAATTAATGAGCTTAAAACTTCCCCCTTTTTTCCTTCCTCTAAACTCAGGATTTTTTCCTTTACTTTTATGTAAACCTTTTCTA
>JBBIPJ010000089.1:0-3590 GCA_037442905.1 archaeon | reverse complement strand
CAAAGAGCCGATGGGCGGAACTGTAATTTTGAGAACTGTTTTTATGCGAAAGAAATAATTTAAATATCAATCTCCAAACTTTCCTTTTCGCTTGAAAATCCCATAGAAGTAACTACTTTCCCTATTCCCTTTACTTTTCTTAACTTATCAATTACAAATTTCCCCACATTCTCAACGCTCGCTGACTTTATTTTAATTAAAATATCCCATTCCCCTATAATTATGTGGACTTCCTGCACTTCCGGAAAAGCAGAAATTTTTTTTGCAATCTCGCGCTGGGAAATAAGTTCTTTTTCCCCAGCCTGCCTATACTCAAATGACACGAGTATAAACGCAGAAACAGGCTTTCCCAGTTTTTTTGAATCCAAAACTGCATTATAGCTTTTAATAACTCCCAATTCTTCCATTCTTTTTATCTTTGCATATACAGTCGTAGGCAAAATTCCGGTTTTCTTGGAAATTTCCTTTGCCGAGAGCCTGCAGTTTTTCTGCAGTATCCTCAATATCTCTAAATCCTGTTTATCCAATTTTATACCCATTTTCAAATTGCTTCTCCAATTTCTTATTTGAAAATCAAGCGATTTATAATCGCGCAGATATATTTATAAATTTTATAAAAATAAGTATATAAATATATCTATTTTTGAATTTTTTCTATTTTTTTCTTGAATAAGTTTATATACAACCGCCTACACTAATATAGCCGCAATGGAATCTGAAACAGACACACGGAACAACAGCGAAGGAAGAGTTCTCATTCTTAGCCCCGCCTCTAACTGAGGCTATGCTCAAAATTCAAAGCCAGATTTTAGGGAGCGCACGGGAGTATCTATCTTCTAAGGGATTTACAGAAATTTTGCCTGTTATGATTACTTCTGAAACAGATCCTCTGTGCCACGATGTAGTGGAGGCAAAAATTCCCTACTATGACACAGAATTCTATTTGATGAAAAGCATGATTCTGCACAAGCAGCTTGCACTCAAATATGTTGACAAATTCTTTATTTTTTCCCCAAACATCAGGCTTGAAACAGCTGACAAAAAAGACAGCGGAAGGCATTTGCTTGAATTTACGCAACTGGATTTGGAAGTGAAAGACTTTGACAGGGAGAAAATTATTTCCTTGGGTGAGGAACTAATTGCATATTTAATTAAAACAGCAATTGAAAAATGCAGCAAGGAATTAAAACTTTTCAGCCGCGAAATTTCAGTTCCAAAAACTCCCTTCCCAAGAATAACTTATGCAGAAGCTGTTGTAAAATACGGAAAGGATTTTGAAGCTCAGCTCTCAAAAGATTCAAAAAGTCCAATCTGGCTTATTGACATTCCGATTACGCGCAGAGAATTTTATGACAGGGAAGATACTGTGCGCCCTGGTATATTGCTTGATATGGATTTAATTTACCCAGAAGGTTTTGGAGAAGGCATGTCCGGCGGAGAAAGAGAATTTGAGTATGAGCAAATAGTTCGCAGAATTGTAAAAAGCGGAAAACAGCCAGAAACTTTCAAAACATATTTGGAATTCGCAAAAAAAGGCTTGCCGCGCTCATCCGGATTCGGATTTGGGATTGAAAGATTAACAAGATATATCTGTGGCTTGGAAAGCGTTAAAATGGCAAGGCTATTTCCGAAAATTCCAGGGGTGAAAGCTAGTTTATAAAAAGCCGTTGTAGCTTAATGGCAGAGCAACTGGCTGTTAACCAGTAGGTTGCAAGTTCAAATCTTGCCAACGGCGCCTAGCAAATACTTATATTATTGGCTAAAATAAAGTGAATAACCATGAGCGAAAAATTCATTCCAATAAAAGAAGCATTTAAATTAGCGAAAGCTGGGAAAAAAGTTTCAGTAAGGGGGTGGGTTTACAGAAAGCGCGAGCTAAAGGAAAAAACATTTCTTGTTATTCGTGATTCTAGCGGAATAATCCAAGCCGTTTTTCCTTCAACTGATAAGGAAGCGGAAAAAGCTACAATTGAAAGCTCTGTAAAATTAAGCGGAGTTTTAAAAAAAGATGAGCGCGCGCCTGGCGGGTTTGAAATTACCGGAGAAAAATTAGAAATTGTTGGATTAGCTGAAATTTTTCCGATTGGAAAAGACTTGAGCGATGAATTTTTGCTGGATGTAAGGCATTTGTGGCTCAGAAGCCGCGAACTCACAGCAATAATGAAAATAAGGCATACTGTTATTGGAGCGATTCATGAATTTTTCAGAAGCCGCGGCTATTATGAATTCGACCCTCCGATTTTAACCCCAACTGCCTGCGAAGGCGCATTAACACTTTTCCAGGTAAAATATTTTGATGAGATAATGTATCTCACTCAGAGCTGGCAATTGTATGCAGAGGCAGGAATTTTCTCGCTTGAAAAAATTTACGATGTTGCTCCAACTTTCCGTGCAGAGCCCTCTAAAACAGCAATGCATCTCTCTGAATTCTGGATGTGCGAAATGGAAGCTGCATGGATGAAATTAGATGAAGTAACAGAAGTTGCAAAGGATGAAGTCAGATTTATATTGAAAAAAGTTTTGGCTGAGCGCAAAGAAGAGCTCAAAATTTTGGGCAGGGATATAAAATTGCTTGAAAAATATGCGCGCGAGCCTTACAAAACAATAACTTACACAGAGGCTGTTAAAATTTTGAAGGAAAAATACAGGATGAAAATAGAATGGGGAAAAGATTTGCGCACAGAGGAAGAGGCAAAACTTGGCGAACATTTTGGCGTGCCTGTTGTTATAACACATTACCCAAAGGAAATAATGGCTTTTTACAAGCCTCGAGATCCAAAAGACCCGAAAGTTGCGCTCTGCTTTGACATGATAGCCCCTGAAGGATACAGAGAAATAGTTGGAGGCTCTGAGCGCTCAACAAGTATAGAAGAAATGAAAATGGATTTAAAAAAACAGGGTGCTGGCGCAGGGGATTATGAATGGTATTTTGATTTAAGAAAATATGGAAGCGTTCCACATTCAGGCTATGGTTTGGGTTTGGAGAGAGTTGTTGCATGGATTTGCGGAATTAAGGATGTAAAGGATGCTGTTACTTTTCCAAGAACTATGAAAAGATTCAAGCCATAAATTTTATAAACTATTCTGCAAATAATCTCGTTCTCATGGCTGAAAAAGAGATTGAAAATAACAACAATTCTGAAAAGAAAACAGAAACAGCTGCAGCTATTGTTGTGAAAAGCCCAGAAGTAGTAAAGCAAATAGAACTTTTAAAAGACGCTGCTGAAATCGGGGTTAAAAAAACAGGAAAAGGGCTTGTTGTTTTTTACGAGCGCTCAACTAGAATTGGGGAAGTTGTGAAAGATATAATTTTTCTCCTGTTTGGACTTTCAATACTTCTTGCAGGATTGTTTACAACGCCTGCAGATTTAATTACAATATGGACATTGGCTGCAAAACTTGAAAATGGTTTAATCGGAAGGATAATTGTAATAATCGGCGGGCTTGGACTTTTTACTTACGGAGTAAATAAACTGTGGTCTACCTTAAAACTTACGGTTATTAAAAACCGCAAGGAAGAGAAGTATGTTCAGGAAAAATTGGTTAGCAAGTAATTTATAACATGAGTTTTATAACTATAAGCGCAAAAC
>JBBIPJ010000088.1:0-3633 GCA_037442905.1 archaeon | reverse complement strand
ATCAGAAACAATGTCTGCATCATTAATTCCATCCTCCATAATTTCTGATTTCAGTTTAATTAAAACAGGAAAATCAAGGCTTGGAGCCTTTTGCTCCTGTTTCAAGTCCAAAAGCGGAATATTAAAACTTCTCTTTGTTCCCCCTAAAAATTCAATATGCAACTGATTTTCTTTTAGCTCAAGGGCAATTGAATCAGTTGGCTTTGCCCTTCTCAAAACAGATGTTAAATCCCCTATATTAACCGCTATTTCACTTTCTTTATCAACATCAAAACTTCTAAAAGCGCTTGCAAGCAATCGCATATCAACCATTGAAACATTTGCAGAATCCATTGCTCTTAATTCAATTCCATTTTTAGAAATTTTAAAAACAGCCTCATTTAGTAAAGTTGAAACTGCATTAATACTATCCCTCAATAAATCAGGCTGGTCAATTACTGCTTTAAATTTCATTTCCCATTCTCCCTTTGAACAGGTATTCTTAAAATAGATAGTCCTCTTTTATAAATCTTCGCCACTCAAATCCGGATTTTAGAAAGTGCTCCAGACTGCGTGGCTGACAAGCATTCCAATAACAAATGCGATAACCAACATTAAAATCGGGCCAATTCCACCTGCCATTATAAATCCGATGCCCTCTGTTATCGCCGCAATTCCAAGATTCTGGTCAGGCTGTGCAATGCAAGGCTTTTCCTTATCACTCCTTCTCGCGCTTTCCTGCGCAGAAACTACAAATGCGCCTAAAGCCAATGCAAACACGATTGCCAATACAAGGATTTTTGCTCTCATTTACAATCCTCCTTTGTTTAATAGTAAGTGCACCTTTTTATATAACTTTTCATTAAGCGCAGATGCTTCTTTTACAATTTCTGCCTGAATTTCTAATTTGCCCTTATTTTCAATTGGGCGACCGAAAATTATTACTTTTTCCCCTTTTTCCAGAGGCTCTTTTGTATCAACGATAATTTTCCCAGTCCCATCCTCCAAAACAGCAAGTCCATTTTCATTTCCAGAAATAGTTCCAAAAACCTTTACCCTAATATCATCCTTCCGAATTTCACTTATAAATCGCTCCACTGCCGGCGCCCTGCGCGGCCGCTGCATTTCTGCCATTTTTCCTTTTTAATTTATTTTCCTCTGCTTCCCTTTACACCTATCAGAGTTGACTCTGCTATTACCATCAGGACTACTCCTATCACGATTAGCACTATTGCACCCTGAGCCTCTTCAAATCTCCTTGCAAGCAGGAATGCACTCCAGATTATTCCAAATGCAAAAACTATTCCTCCTGCTATCAAAAGAGATTCCCAAACTTTTCCATGCTGTAAAGCCATTTTAAGCCTCCTTGTTTTTGAGAGGTAGCAATTTTTTCTTTATAAATCTATTCTTTGAAGTTTGTCCAGGTTTTGAGTTTTGGGTTATGGGTTTTGAGTTCAGAACTCATAACTCATTACCCATAACCCATAACCATTTATTCGCACCACGCATAACGCATTACGCACCACCAACCACAAACTACTAACTATATTCTCTCCACTTGTGCCCGCATTTAACACATTGTAAAAATCTTGTTGGTGCCTCATCCGCTGCTCGTGTTTGCTCAAGCCAATAATAAGCCTTGTCAGTGTGGCATTTTTCGCATTCAGCAGTTGTTGTTGGCAAATTTAAAGCGCCCTCATTTACAGCAATTCCCTCAACTTTTTCTTTCGGAGCTTCCTCAACAGCAACATACCCTTCTTCTGCTTTTTCTCCTGCTGTTCTGTAGCCGCAGCTATTGCAGGCTAAAAACACTTCCCTTTTTTCCTCCTTTGGCCTTAACAATTTTCCACAGTTTGGACAGAATTCCATCAGCGGCTCACATTAATTTTTTAAGTTGTTGAATTTTTCCCTCTTGAAGTCCGCTGGCACCTTAGACCACATTCGCTCTCTAATCTTAAATTTGCCACTCGCGAAGTGGGCTGTATTTCTACTTCTGCAAATGCCAGCCTTGAATATTTTTATATACCTCCAATTCCCCCTTCAAGCTCCAGAAAAACTTAGCTTATTCATAATTGTGTGCTTTTATAAATGTTTGCTTATCCTCTAGCAGTAATTTTCAAATAAATAATTTTTACATATCCCAATAATGGAATGTGCAGAATTGCTTTTCCTTTTAGATTCTCAGCTTTAATCGGAGTGGCGATTCCTTCATTAATCTGATCTATATTTCTGTTATTGTCTCCCTTTGTAATCAATCCCTCCTCTGTTATTTCAACAACTCTATGAATTATTGGCTCTCTGCCAGGAAACTTGTAAACTACAACATCCCCGGCTTTAATTTCATTAAGCGGAGCGCCTCGCACAACAACAATATCGCCCATTCTTATTCCATCATCAAACGGCAAATTTTTGATTTGCTCAATTGTCAGACTCTTTTCCTGCAGAAAAGGATAGTGTGTTTCAGTTGGGTTTGCATGCTCCATACTCCTGCTCACAACAGCAACAACTGGAAAATCAGTCTGCAAAGCATAAGCCATCCCTTTGTTTGCGCCGACTGCGATTAGATATCCTAGAAAAATGTAAACTGCAATTTCAATCCAATCTTTTTGTGATTTTGTCAGTTTCATATTTGTGAAATTTGTGAGGCAGTGGGCGGTCGGCAGTGGGCTCTGGGCTTTATTCGTGCCCATCGCTCACGGCTCATAGCCTTAATTTATTTCACAGCATTATGCCCTTCCTTTTGATTCGCCTTTAACAATTCCTGCAGCGATTAAATGCGCAACTCTCAGCGGCTCAGGAATTTTCGCGCGCGTACAGCTCAGTTTTAAAATTTTTTGCGCGTCTTCCAGCTTTATTCCAGCGGTTTGGATATAAAGATTGTGATTTCCAATATTTACCTGCTGTATTTTCCCGGCTTTTTCAATAAATTTCCACCTTTTTGCAGAATCTTTGAAATATTTTAAAGCGTTTTTAATTTTCCCAAACCGCGGACGCCTGCGGTTAACAACAATTACAGGCAAGCCTGTTTTATTGCTCAATTTATTTATGTCAACAAAATTCATCCCTCCAAAAGTTAAGCCATCAAGCATTACAACTCTCAATTGGTCGCGATGTCTGCTCTTATTTACCATTTCAATAATTTTTTTTGTTGCATCTAAACCATCAATTTTAATTTTTGTTGTTAATAATCCATCCAACCAAAATCCACTTCTAAATACTGTTCCAACTAAAATTGTTTTTCCTTTTCCCTTAAATTTAAATGGCCCATCGTCTATTCCTAAAATTCTGAGCTCTTTCTTAATTGTTCTGAATCGTGCGGTTTTCATAAAAATAGAATAATCATTTGAATTAATAAGTTTTGGCGGTGCGTGGTGCGAATCGCTCGCTGCGCTCGCTTGCGTGGTGCGTTAGATAACTTACTCAATAAACTCACCAAAGTTAAAAAAAGTTTAAATATTCCTAAAAATGCCAGATTTTTATGCAAGATTACAAAAAGCTCGAAATTTATAAGCGAGCGTATTCTCTGACAAAAGAAATCTATGGAATAACAAGTAGCTGGCCACATCACGAACTTTTCGGGCTTAGCTCTCAAATAAGAAGAAGTGCACATAGCGTTGATGCCAACATTTGTGAAGGAGTTTCAAGATGGAGTGG
>JBBIPJ010000087.1:0-3694 GCA_037442905.1 archaeon | reverse complement strand
CAACCTCAACCTTTACTCGATCAACAAGTGGATCCAGACGGGCGAGCTATCGTGGGTCGGCTTTGACAACTTCATCAAAGTCTTCACCTCGTCGCCTTTGCAGACGGCGAGCTTTTGGAAGCTGAAAACTCGCAGGCTGTAACAGAATACATTGAAAAAGTTCTTAGCTCTGATTATGATGTTTTCACAAGAGCAGTATATGCTGAACAAAATCAACTTGATTATTTCTTGGAATTACCAAAGGGCCAGAGAATGGGACAGATTGATAATCTTTTAAAACTTGATCGCTTTGAGACAGCACGCAAAAATGTTACAACTCTAATTAATAAATTAGAATCAGAGCGCTCCGGAAAAGAGGAAGCTGCAAAGGCATTGTTTAGCAAAGATGATTCAGAAGATTTGGCAAGATTACAAAAGGATATAGGTGAACTGGGTGAAAGAATTGCTGATCTCGACCTTCGCTTAGCTGCATTAATAATTGAGCGCGATAAGGTTAAGAAGGAATTAGAGATTGCGCGCGAGAAAAGCAAAATTGAGGCTGAAATTGAAAAAATAGAATCAGAAAGGCGCGGATTAAATTCTACCCTAGAAGTTTTGGATTCGGAACTTAGCTCTGTTGAAAAGGTTTCTGCGCCACAGAAAACCGAGGGATTCAAAACAGAGAAAGCTGAATTTGAAAAACTTGTCCATAAACACGGAAGTTTAAAGCAGGTTTCTTCAAAGCTGAAAAAATTAAAGGAAAAAGAGCTCGATCTTTCTAAAAAAATTGAGCGCGGCAAAACAAAAATTGAGTATCTGGGCCATGCGATTAAGGATATTGATGTTGAAGAAAATTGCCCCTTGTGTAAAACAAAGCTAAAGCCTGCCCATAAAAGAAAATTGAAAAGTGAGCATAGTAAATTAATTAGTGATTTGGAGATTGAAGTTGAATTATTTGAAAAGGATTTGAATAATGTAAAAAAGGAATATTTTGAGCTTGAAAGTGCTGAGGCAATTTTGGCTGAACTTGAAGAAAACATAAAGGAGACTGAGCACGAGCAGAGAGCTCAGAAAAAAGTTGCAGAAGAGAGCAATAAGCGCGCAAAAGAGCTTGAAAAGAAAAAGAAAGAGGTAGAGCAGAAGTTGAAAGAACTTGATAAAAAATATGTTGAGCTCAGCGCGAAAGTGGCTGTAAAAGCAGACATTGCCAATTTAGAATTGAGATACCAGGATTCAATAAGGCAGGAAGAAAAAATTAAAGGCCAAATTAAAAGCGAGCAGGCAGTAGCAAATGAGAGAAAACAAATGATAGCAGCTCTGGAAAAGAAAAAGCAGGATTATGAAAATGTTTTAAAGGATGTTGACTGGCTTTCGCAAACAAAAAAATTAATGGAACTTTTTTCAGGTGCTCTTTTGAAAACTCAGGAATCATTGCGAGAGGAGTTTGTGACAATTGTCAATGAAGTAATGGGGGAAGTATGGCCAACACTCTACCCATATGGAGATATAACTGCAGTTAAATTAGAGATTGAAAATCGCGATTATGTCTTAAAAGCTAGGACAACAGCTGAATGGATAAATGTTGAAGGAATTACAAGTGGTGGAGAAAGAAGCTTGGCTGCGCTTGCCCTGAGAATTGCATTCTCTCTTGCACTTGCACGAAATTTAGGAATGCTCGTTCTGGATGAGCCCACTCATAATTTGGATGTGAATGCGATTGATGAACTTGCAATTACACTGCGCGAGAGATTGCCAAATTTAATTGACCAAGTTTTCTTAATTACACATGAGGAAAGATTGGAGAGCGCTGTATCAGGATATTTGTACAGATTGGAAAGAAATAAAGAACTGGATGAGCCGACAAAAATTAGTTTAATTGCAAGCCCGGAGATTTAATTGATATTTTACCTTTAAACAGAGCACGCTGATTAACTATTTAAATCATCGCACTCAATGTTTGCGCATGGCACATCAGGAATTCATCAATACTTATTTTGTCCAGCCGCTCTACTCTGAAACTGCTGGTTATAATGTGTATAATACAATTGCATATGCAATAATCCTTGCTATAGCTGTTTTTGGAATATACAAATTGCTCAAAAAACTTCAAATCCCGATTGACAGAAATTTTTTTATCGCAACTCTGCCATATATCTTTCTCGGCGGGCTTTTAAGGGCTTTACAAGATGCCGGAGTTTTAAAAAGCATTTTATTTGTGGCGCCGATTTTATACATAACTGATTTTGCAATCGCATTTGTTATTTTAATTGCAAGCTTTTACTCTGCAAAATTTTTAAAAACTGAATACTGGAAAATGATGAGTTTTATAGGAGTGCTAATTTTTGGAGGATTCGCTTATTTTTACAGATTGGTTTATCCTGTTCCATTAACTCAGATTTTGGTTTTAACAGCAATTTTTATAATTATAATTTATGCAGCTGCAAAAATCGCCCCAACTATTTTAACAAAATTAAACCAGTGGGTTTTAAGCGGAGCAATGTTTGATGCTTCATCCACTGTTGTCGGAGTTGCACTTTGGGGATACGGGGAAAAACATGTCTTGCCAAGCTATTTATTCTCAATTTTTGGCCCATGGGTTATGATTCCCTTGAAATTTTTTGTTATTTTAATTGCCCTGTTGGCAATCGATAAGTATGAGGAGGATGATTTTTTCAGGAATTTCGTAAAATTTGCAATTTTAACTGTTACTCTTGGGCCTGGGACAAGGAATACTTTAAGGCTGGCGATGGGGGTTTAATTTTGGTTTGAAGTTAGAAGTTAGAGGTTTGATTCTTATTGGTATAAACTCTGTAACCCTCACAAGGGTTAGAAAAAGTTTATATATTGTTTTTTTTACTTTTTGCTCATGCAAAATTATGAGAATTTGGAAATTTATAAGTATGCAGAATTGCTGGTTTTGGATATTTATGAAGTTACAAAAAATTTTCCAAACCAAGAGGTTTTTGGAATAACACAGCAAATGCGAAGGGCTGCACTTTCTGTCGGGGCTAATATTGCAGAAGGAACTGGAAGAATGAGTAATGCAGACTTTTTGAGATTTCTCTATCATGCAATGGGCTCATTGAAAGAATTGCGGTATTTCATAAAAATATCATACAAACTTGCTTATATTACCGAGGAAGACTTTTCATTTCACGATGAGAAAATACGCAGTTTGAGTTCTATGCTTGGCAATTTGATAAAAACAATAAAATCCGCCCCTCAAACTTCCAACCTCTAACCTCAAACCTCTACTGCATCTTTGCTCTTTTTCTCAAAAGCCTCTTCAAATTTGAGCGCAGCTTTTTCCAAGTCAATTCCTTTTGTGCTCTCCTGAGATTTTCGCTTCCTGATTTTTACAAAAATCGGATGATTGACAGCTTCGCCAACAATCAAGCCTTCTCCAACAGGCAATGTGCTGATAGAATCTAAAGCACTCTGAGTAATCCCCTCGGAACTCTGTTTTATGTGATCTAAATCATACGGGTTTGTTACGCGCATTATTATGTGTGTATTGCACTGGGAGAGCACAGTTGTGTTCAATCTTTTCGGCCTTTGAGAAATCAAGCAGACAGATGCATGGAATTTTCTCCCTTCTCTTGCAATCTGTTCAATAATTCCTTTTGCAAGCGCATATTCACTTTTTACACCTTCTGGAACAAACTGGTGCGCCTCCTCAACTACTAGCAAAAATGGTGGAATATAATTATTGCGG
>JBBIPJ010000086.1:1428-3710 GCA_037442905.1 archaeon | reverse complement strand
AAAAAAGATTTTCAGGATTCTAAGATATTTGTCTTTATTCATATACAATCGTTTTTATTTATAAACAATTGTTTATAAATGTTTCTACTCCACAGAATTAGTCCTAAGGCGTGCCTTTACTATTCCCCCCACCTGAAACCATGCATAAATTTTGGTTTGACTAATAAATATAGGTTTTCTCAGAAGCCGCACTGCGCTTATAAATAATTTGCTTACAAGAATTTCGCCCTTAAATATGGCGAAAAATATTTGCCATATTTTCTCTGCAATTCAGGAATTTTCCAGTCATCCGGAGTGATAGTTTTGCGGCAGTTTTTTGAGCCGCAGTTGCATTCGAATGATTCAAACTCAATCTCGCTAAAAGCGTAATCAAAAGCTAGTTCTTCTCCTTTATTTATGTTTTTAATTGCTACTAATTTTATAGAATCAACAAAACCAACGTTTGGCTCGCACGAATGATTAAAGACTCCTGTTTCTTTGTATTCTCCTATTGTTGTTGGACAAATAAAAAAGTCTTCATCAATTTGAAAGCCAGCATGATGGTGACCCATCTTTTTTCTGTACTGTTTTATTTGTGATGTCGGAATTATAATGCCACCAATTACACAAACCAATTCGCCTTTTAATATTGGTTTAATAGCAATTACTCCAAGCCCATGTATATCTGATTTAGAAGCTTTTGCTTTTGGTATAAGCCACCTGTGCCCCCAAATAGAATGCAAATCTTTAGCCATAATCCCACTCGGGAAGAATTAGCAAGCGGTTATATATTATTTTCCTTCTTTGTGCGCATTTGAGGCGCATGTCTTTTTAAAAACCACGCAAAAATTTTCACTACAGTAATCACCACAATAAACATCCCAATTATAATCGGGAAAGTCATTTTTAATTCAAGACTTTGATTAAATATCCCAAGTAAAGGATCGCCAAAATATCTCACATATACTATGTTTGTTCCATACGCAAGCGGCAACGCAATTGCCAGATAGCGAAGTGTGTCAAAAATCTGCCCAGTCATAAAAATGAGTGTTATAATCACAAAAATAGTGTAAGAGATTGCGGTGTATGAAAATACTGTGAGCAAAAAATTCTTCCCAAAGTAGGAATACATAAAAGGCATCAAAGGAAAAGTCATAAGAGCTGCAGCCACCCACCGAATTGCATCCTTTGGCTCGTATTGAACACTGCATAAACTAGAGAAAAAACAATATGGAATTGATAGTATGCCAGCCACAAAACCGCCAAAGTTAAGTGCTATTGCTACAAAAACCATTTCAAAAATATTAATCTCAATCAAGTTAATATTAATGTATCCGGGAATAGAACTCCATAAAGTAAGTAGCCAAAGAAATAGTATTACAGAGGCTATACGGTTGAATGGCATGAGCAAAACTCCTCCCAGAAAATAAGCAAGGCTGACGTAGTAGAAACGGTCCCATTTGACTATTGTTGAGAATGGAAGGTCCATATTACAAATTGTTCTAAACAAAATATTTAAACCTTCTTATTAATTAGCTATGCTGGACGCTAGAAGCTAGATGCTGGATGCCTATACGTCAAGCTTCAAGCCTCAAGCGAAAAATGAACCTGAAACAACATATTCGGCGCATTCCTGATTTTCCAAAAAAAGGCGTTGTTTTTAGGGACATTACTACTCTTTTGCAAAATCCAGATGCTTTCAGATTTACAATTGATAAATTTTCAGAGCATTTCGAGAAAAAAAATATTGACACAATAATTGGAATTGAAAGCCGTGGATTTATTTTTGCAGCGCCGCTTGCGTACAAACTTGGGACAGAATTTGCAATCATAAGGAAAAAAGGCAAGCTTCCCTATAAAATTGTTGCAGAGGAATACGAATTGGAATATGGAAAAGACAGAATAGAGATGCACGAGGATGCGATTGAGGATGGACAGACAGTTTTGTTTGTTGATGATTTACTAGCCACTGGAGGAACAATGCTCGCTGCTGCGCGCTTGGTTGATAAACTTGGCGGAGAGGTTGCTGGAATGGGATTTGTTGTTGAATTAGATTTTTTAAAGGGGCGCGAAAAATTACTTAAATACAACCCTGACTATGATATTCTCTCACTGGTTCATTACAAAAGTGAAAAAGAATAAGGTAATCAGTGCTTGACGCTGGAAGCTAGATGCTGGATGCCCAAGCGTCAAGCTTCAAGCGTCGAGCATCAAGCAATAAAAAATTTCAAATAAAATGAGTAAAATCGCAAATCCTAAATTAGCACCACAAGGTAAACTTAAGATAGAATGGGCAGAGAGAA
>JBBIPJ010000086.1:0-1331 GCA_037442905.1 archaeon | reverse complement strand
AATATATAAAATCCTAAATTAGCACCACAAGGTAAACTTAAGATAGAATGGGCATTTAGTCAGCTTTTTTGCTCGCCTGTGCATATTGTTGCGCTCGCAAAAAACCTGGGAAAAACAACCCTCGGTACTACTGACAGAAACTTGGAGACTCTATGTCAAAGATAAAAAATCCTAAATTAGCACCACAAGGTAAACTTAAGATAGAATGGGCAGAGAGCAGAATGCCTGTTTTAATGCAGATTAGAAAAGAATTTTCCAAAGCAAAACCATTGAAAGGATTGACAATTGCGGCTTGTTTGCATGTTACAAAAGAAACTGCAGTTTTAATGCTGACTTTAAAAGCAGGCGGAGCAAAGGTTGTTCTGTGCGGCTCAAATCCTCTCTCAACGCAGGATGATGTTGCTGCGCAATTAGTAAAAGAAGGGATAGAAGTTTTTGCATGGAGAGGAAATCATAAGCAGTATTATTGGTGTGTAAATCGAGCTTTGGATTTTAAGCCAAACATTACAATGGATGATGGTGGTGATTTAATCATAACAATTCACTCAAAGCGCAAAGAATTAATTAAAAATATGATTGGCGGCTCAGAGGAAACAACAACAGGAGTAATTAGATTTAGAGCAATGGAAAAAAATGACGCGCTAAAATTTCCAGTGATTGCTGTTAATGATGCGCAAACAAAACATTTCTTTGATAACAGATATGGAACAGGGCAATCAACAATTGACGGAATTTTGCGCAGCACAAATGTTCTCTTCTCAGGAAAAAATGTTGTTGTCTCTGGATATGGCTGGGTAGGAAGAGGAATAGCAATGCGCGCAAAAGGAATGGGCGCAAAAGTAATTATTACAGAAACAGATGCTGTAAAAGCTCTTGAGGCAGCAATGGACGGCTATCAGGTAATGTCTTTGAACGCTGCTGCAAAAATCGGAGATATTTTCATCACATCAACTGGAAATAAACACATCTTAAGAAAAGAACATTTCAAAAAAATGAAAAACGGAGTGATTTTGGCAAATGCAGGCCACTTTAATGTTGAGATAAAAATTCCTGATTTGGAAAAAATGAAAAACGGAAAAAGAAAAATTCGCGAAAATTTAGAGGAATACACTTTGAAGGGCGAAAAAAGAATTTACTTGATTGGGGAGGGAAGATTAGTTAATCTTGCAGCTGCAGAGGGACATCCATCAGAAGTAATGGATATGAGCTTTTCAAACCAGGCACTTGTTGCAAGCTATTTATCTGAAAGGCCAAAATTAAGGCCGCGCGTTTATTCTGTTCCAAAAGAACTGGATAATTTAGTTGCTAATTTGAAATTAAAGTCAATGGGA
>JBBIPJ010000085.1:0-3772 GCA_037442905.1 archaeon | reverse complement strand
CCTCTAACGTCAAACTTCAAACCTCTAGCCTTAATTTACTTCAACTGCGAGCTGCAAGCCGCAAGCTGCTAGCCTTAATTTACTTCAACTGCGAGCCACTAGCCGCGAGCTGCCAGCCTTGAATTATTCGCTTAAAACTTTCCCTTTTTCCCAAGCATGCTCAAATAATTTTTCCAGAGTATTTGCAAGATAATCGCTTCTTATCCACAATCCTGTTTCTTCCGGGCTTGTTATTAAAACAACATCCTGCCCATCTTTTACTAAAAATCTTCCCTCAATTCCCCTGTGGCTGCGCATTTCTGCATAATCAGAAATTTTTCCAGCAGATTTCAGGCTTGGGATATTTGCAAGAATTCTAAATTTTACTCCTTTTTTCTTTGCTTTTTCAAATGCGGGCTTGCAGTGCTTTTCCATATTTGTAAGCCCCTGCTCGTTTGTTATTTTTAAAATCCTGTCCTCAGAATTAGCAATTAAATGTTTTATGTGCCCATATAAACTGTTTTTTCCGCGCAAAACTCCAACAACATCCTCCATCTCAAGCGGCTTTTTCTTCTTTTCCAGATGCGCAGAAAGAGCATCGCGCAAATCCTTTTCAAGCTTTGAGACAAAACCCAGTTTTTTATTATACTCCTCCTCATATGCAGAGCGCACTTGATTAACTGCATTTTCAAGAGAAACAGCAACATACTTTACAGGCCTTCCAATCTGCACAATTGCAAAGCCTTTTTTCTCCAGAGAATTTAAAACATCATACACTCTGCTTCTTGGGACATTTGAAAGTTCTGCAAGTTCGCCTGCAGTTGAGCTCCCGCTTGACAGAAGTGCTGTATAAATCCTTGATTCATACTGATTTAATCCTATTTGCTTGAGAAGATTGAGAGCTTCCCCGTTCAGAGAATTTTTTGATGCCATTTTTTCTTTGAAATTTGTGAGGTTGTGCGTGGTGCGGATCGCACGTCTTTAAATGCCGCTTGCGTTGTGCGTTTATTTTTTACGCACCACGCATAACGCATTACGCACCACCAACTACTAACTACAAACTTAATTTACTTCACAGCTTTTACTTGTCCGAGGGTATATATATTTATTATTGTCCAGTGGTTACAAACTAGTAGAAATGGTTAGGTGCGCCTAACTACCTCAAAGAAGTGTAACTTTTACTTCATTGACATCTCTAAAGTCAGTATCTGCTGTTATTAACTCTGCTTTCTCCTGCTCCGCTGTTGCAAGAATTATTGAATCTGCCATTGAAAAATTGTATTTTTTCTTCAACTGGGCGGCGCGCAGCGCTAGGTCTTCTGACACTCCAACAATACGTGCTTTTGTTTTAACCCACCCTATCATCTCAATAGCTTTAAGTTCACTTACTTTGGAATATTTTACAAATATTTCATATAAGTTTATCACTGAGCTCACTATATCAATATCTTGTTGAATAAGACTTTCATCGATTTCTTTATCAAAAATCTTTATCCAAGCAGACCTATCGAGGCATGCGGTTTGGGTCATCTTCCTTTTCCCTCAAGTTTTCTGTACCCACCTTTGTCTCAGATATTCCAATGAGTTCTTTCAGCGAGCGCTTTGGGTAAATCCTTACCCCAAATCTATCAGATACTATAACCAATTCTTTTTTCTTCAGGCGCTCTCTCACTGCTTTTGGTAATATAATTCTCCCCTTCTCATCAACATGAACTTTCTTTATAACATCCTGCATTTTCATCACTACACAAATAAAATGAATTAATTGGTATATAAGCTTTGTGGGAAAAAGTCTTAAAAAGTGGGATTATTATTTCTTTGCTTTCTTCTGCTCCTCGTACAATTTCGCCACTCTTTCCAAATCATCCACATCCTCAGGGCCTTTGTCATCCCTGATTCTTTTTACCCTTGGAAATCTGAGGGCATAGCCGCTTGCATACTTTGGTGATTTCTGGATTTCCTCAAAAGCAACTTCAACAACTAATTTAGGCTTTATTTTTACTTCCTTTATATGCTCGCTCTCAGTTAAGGGTTTTAAAAGTTTAGTTAAATTTTCTAAATCCTCATCTGTCAGCCCTGTTGCAACTTTTCCAACAGCAACAAAATTTCCAGAATCAGGATCACGAGCGCCTAAAAAGTAAGAGCCAAGCCATTTTGCTCTTCTTCCCTCCCCCCAGAGCGCTCCAATTATAACTAAGTCTAAAGTTTCGCGCTCAATTTTTAACTTATACATGTATTTTACTCTGCTTCCGGGCATGTACTTAGCTGTTAAATTTTTTATCATAAGTCCCTCGTGCCCAAGGCTCAATGCTTTTTTGTAAAACTCGTCTGCTTTTTTCGCGTCTGTTGTGATTAAATTTTCCGCAAGGTGAAAATCCTTTGTTTCTTTAACTATGGATTTTAATTTTTTCCAGCGCTCCTCATAACTTATATCTAATAAATTTTTTCCGTTCAAATACATTATGTCAAAAAGGTTCATCTCAACAGGAATTTGTTTTTGCATTTCCTCAATTCCGTATTTTCTTTTTATTCTCTGTGAAAGTTTTTGAAAAGGCTGCGGCTTTCTTGTTTTTGCATCTATACCAACAGCCTCGCCCTCAATAATTGCTTTGTCAGCTTTTACGCATTTTTTAGCGCTCTCCGCCAATTCAGGAAATTGTTTTGTAACATTGTCAAGCCTTCTTGTAAAAACCAAAATTTTATTTCCGCTCTTGTGAATTTGGCAATTATGCAAAGCTGCCATTGTTGTGCAGTAGCTCTCATCACCATCAATCTGTAAATTATAAACTCTTATCCTCGGATCGACTCTTTTCGCACCATGCCTCTTAAGTTCTTCTTTTTTTAGTATTTTAACAAGAATACGACCTTTTTCTATTCTTATATGACGCTTGCTTTGTGCAAAGATTAGCTTATAATAATTTTCACCAGCAATTCTTACTTTTTTTACCCCAGTTGGAATGCCAAATTTTAATGCTAAAAGCTGAGCAAAGGTAGCCAAATATCTCTCTTTTGTTGTTATTGAAGAACTGCCATCTTTTGCAATATGGCCATCAGCTTCCATCCAGCCTTTTAAAAACTCTAAAAATTCCGTTTTTGAAATATTCCAAAACCAGGATGGAAGTGTTTTTCCTTTCCACCCTCTCTGTCGTTTTCTGAAATTATCTGAAAGCCAAAATAGGAATGGCCGATCAGTCCAGTAAAGATATATCGCACCTTGATGAGAACTATTATGGACTTTTGTAATTCCAAATTCTTGCTCAATTATTTTTTTATAAAAATCACAAAGTTTTGATTCCTTTTTCTTATTAAAAATTAGTCCTATCCTATAGGAAGATTTTTTTATATTTGTGAATCCATCTCCTATCCAGAAACCCAAAAACCTGAATAATTTTTTTGTAAATTTAATACTTTTTTTATAGCCATCCAAGGTAGATAATTGTAATAGCCGGCTAAATTTTTCTTTAATATTTAAACGCGGAATTGGAAAAAGAACTTCGCAGCCATTCTTTACTTCCTCAATAGGAACCCACTTTTCTTTATCATTTTCCTTAACTGAAATCTCATGACCTTCAGTTATTTTGAATTCGTGGCCGAGATAAGTTTGGAATCTGAAAATTCTTTCATTTTTGTCTATAGTTCTGACATTTTTAGCAATTACTTTTTTAAAATTGCCATTGTGAGTTAGTACATAATCCCCCACACGAACGTCTTTAACAGAAATAATTCCTTTATTTTTCACATAAATGGGGGTGAAGCCTGTTATGCAGCGCATTCCATCATATTTAAATTGGAA
>JBBIPJ010000084.1:0-3869 GCA_037442905.1 archaeon | reverse complement strand
GATGAGTACAGAAAAATTGAGCTTGATATCGGAGTTTATAACAGAGCAGAGGGCTCTGCAAGGGTGAAAATTGGAAACACGCAAGTTGCATGCGGAGTAAAAATCGGGGAAGCAATTCCGTATCCTGATTCTCCGGATGAGGGAACTCTTACAACAACTGCGGAGTTAGTTCCAATGGCATCCCCAACTTTCCAGCCAGGTCCGCCGGATGAGAATGCAATTGAATTAGCAAGGGTTGTTGACAGAGGAATAAGAGAGGCAAAAACAATTGATTTGAAAAAGCTCTGCATAACTGCTGGAGAAAAAGTAAAAGCAGTTTTTGTTGACACATATGTTTTGGATTATGATGGAAATTTCATGGATGCTGCTGCTCTTGGCGCAATTGCGGCTCTATGGAGTACAACAATGCAGGATGGGGAAAAACTTCCTGTCTCAAAAAAACCAATCGCAAACACATTTGTAAAAATAGCAGACAAAATTTTGCTCGACCCAAGCCTTGAGGAAGAAAAAGTTATGGAAGCAAGGCTTACAGTTACAACAGACGAGCTTGGAAATGTCGTTGCAATGCAAAAAGCAGCCCCTGGGTTCTGGACTCCGGAAGAGGTAATGGAATGCGTTAGAACAGCTTTGAGAAAAGGGAAAGAGCTTAGAAAATTACTTAAATAGCTGTACTAACATATCCGTTCTACTATGGCTAAAACTAAAAAATCCGGGATTGTTGGAAGATTTGGGGCGCGCTCTGGAAGAAAAGTAAAGCTCAGAGTTAAAGAGATTGAGGAGCAATATAGGGTTAAAAAATATGAATGTCCAAATTGCAAAGCCTTTAAAGTTAAGCGAGTTTCAACTGCAATCTGGCAGTGCTTAAAGTGCGGAGTGAAATTTGCAGGCGGCGCTTACATTCCATTTCCTGCTGTTGAAGCTATAAAAGCAGAGGGAAAAATAGTCAGTGTTGTGGAATTCAAGAAAGAGCAAAAACTGGTGAAATAAATCAAGGTGGTGCGTAATGCGTTGTGCGTTATGCGTAAAAAGTTAAACGCACCACTCACCACGCAAAACGCAAAAACTCACAAATTTCAAGGAGTAAAATGGTTGAATACAAATGCATTAACTGCGGCGAAATAACAAAAGAGCCAAAAGGCCCTTCAGGAACTATTCAGTGCCCTAAGTGTGATCATAAAATTTTTCTAAAAGTAAGACAGCCAGTTGCAAGAAAAGTAAAAGCGCTGTGAAGTAAATTAAGTTTGTAGTTGGTAGTTAGTGGTTGGTGGTGCGAATAAATGGTTATGGGTTATGAGTAATGAGTTATGAGTTCGGAACTCAAAACCCATAACCCAAAACTCAAAACCTGGACAAACTTCACAAATTTCAAAGAATAAAATGATTAAAGCAGATTTAAAAATAAAATTGGAGAATCCAAAACAGGCGTACGAGGCTTTAAAGCCTGATTTAGAAAACACAGAGCGATTTAAAGTTAAAGTTTCTCCAAGAAAAGGAGAATTATATATACAGATTGAAGCGAAAGATCTGACTGCTGCGCGCGCAGCAATTAATTCATATTTAAGGTTGATTAATACAGTAAAAGAGGTGGATGAAATTGACTGAAATAAGCAGGGAAATGCAGCAGAAAATTAAGGATTTTCAGGAGGCGCAGCAGCAGGCACGAGTTCTTTTGAGTCAGAAATATCAAATTGAAATGCAATTAAAGGAAACACAAAACGCTTTGGAAGAATTGGAAAAATCAGGGAACGCAGAAGTGCATAAAGTTATCGGGCAAATTTTAATCAAATCAGATAAAAATACTGTTCATTCTGAACTAAAAGAAAAAGTTGAAACTCTTGAATTAAGATTGAAAACAATTGATAAGCAGGAAAAGAAAGTAATGGAAAAAGTCAAGAGTTTGCAGGAAGAACTGCAAAAGGGTCTCGCGGGGTTGGGTGGCGGAAATATTCCAGAAGGCGGATAATTTTTTAATTCTAATTCTCTTACATTTCCTTCATGAAAAATATTGCAAATACCTTAAAACAATTTAAGGGAAAATCTATTTTGCTTTTAGGGCACAAAAATGCCGACCCTGATTCTGTCTGCTCAATAATTGCTCTATCCTTTGGGTTAAGACAATTAGACTTTAAAGTTCGCAGCGGAGTTATTGAAAGTGCAAGCAAAATTTCGCAGAAAATTCTGGATTCCATTGATGAAAATGTTGAGGTTGACCCTGATTTAAATGTTGATCTGATTGTTATGCTTGATATGTCAACTGAGGGGCAACTTTCAGATTTTGCTGAAAAAGTTTTTTCTTCTAAGGCGAAAAAAATGATAATTGACCATCATAGAATTCATGATTATTCTTTGAAATCAGATTATTCATTTATTGACGAAAAAGCCTCTAGTACTGTTGAGCTTGTTTATGATTTGCTGAAAGAGTTAAAAATTCCAGTAGATGAAAAAATTGCAAAGGCAATTTTGCTTGGAACAGTTGCAGAAACTGCCCACTTGCAGTATGCAAGCCTGAAAAATTTTGAAATTCTTGCAGAGCTGATGAAAAAATTTAACATTGATTATCAGTGGATTCTTGCAACTCTTGAAACTCCGCTTGATATTTCAGAAAGAATTGCAAGATTAAAAGCATCCCAAAGAGTAAAATTTGAAAAAATCAGGGATTTTTTAATTGCAACAAGCAAGGTAAAAGCATTTGAAGCATCTGCAGCGCGCGCTTTAATAAGAGCAGGCGCTGATTTAGTCGGAGTCGCAGCAGAAAAAGAAGATGAGATTAGAATTTCTTTAAGAAGCACTCCTATTTTTTTTGAAAAAACAAAAATAGATTTGGGAAAAGATTTGATTGCTGGGGTTGCAAAAATAATTCAGGGGACAGGAAGCGGCCATCCAACAGCCGCAGGCGCAAATGGAAAACTTGTTAATAAAGCGGATGAGGCCCTGAAGTATATTTTTGAGTATACAAAAAATAAGCTGCAAAAATAGATCAAAACAGCTTCTGCCACTAATCTTAGGTATGATAAGCTGGCACTCATTAAGGGACATTCGCTGTGATTTTTGAAATACATCATTTGCGAAGCGAAGTCCCTTTAATTTCTACTTCTATTTCTCCCTGAGGTGCCAATAATTATTTGCGAAGTATATTATCTAGTATACAAAAAATAGATTAAATACCCCGTAGACTAGAAAATTAAATTTTCTAGTTCCATGGTGCAAAAAATAAAAGTCAGCACAAAAAATCCAAAAATTAAAGCGATAATTAATTCTCTCAACGAGCTGATTTTGGACCAAAGTACTCCGCAATTAATCCGAAACGGCGCTCTGCGGATTAAAGAAACAATTTCAAATGGGCACGGCTCCTTTCAGCAGAGAAAAAACATAGCTCTCCAGGTTTTGGAGGAACTTGTTTCTGACATAAATCTTGATGTCCGCACCCGGACAATATTATTTAGCACAATTACGCTTGTTGAATCTCTTTCTGAGGAGTGATTTTTTCATGCAAAAGGTTTATAAATAGGCATCGCACACTTACAATTTGCACGCTTTCACAATATTCTAATCAAAAATTCAAAAAAAAAGCGTTGTAAAAAATTTCGTGGAGGAAAAATGGGTATCCTTGACAACTTATTCAAATCCACAGGGCTTTCAGCATCTCAAGAGCCACGTTATATGGAAGTTGAGTGGAGCAAAGAGGCAGCTGAGGGAAAAAGTTTTATTAGAGTTGTGAATTTTAACGAGTATACAGACACTGATGTTGTTTTGAATTATCTGCGCGACAGGAACAACATAGTAATCCTGAAAATAAAGCCTCGCTTGCTTCAGGAAAAAATGGAATTAAAGCGCGCTTTGAAGAGAATTCAGAGAACAGCAGCTGCAAT